>JAFTYF010000016.1 GCA_017461395.1 Ruminococcus sp. | reverse complement strand
CCCTCAACAGCAGCCTGAACGATTGTGTTGAAGTCAGCAGCCTTCAGTGAAGCTCCGCCGATAAGACCGCCGTCGATGTTGGGCTTAGCAAGAAGCTCAGCAGCGTTTGCAGCGTTCATAGAACCACCGTACTGGATTGTTACAGCGTCAGCAGTTGCCTGATCATAGAGCTTTGCAAGCTGTGCACGGATGAATCCGCAAACTTCCTCAGCCTGATCGGGAGTAGCTGTGAGACCTGTTCCGATAGCCCATACAGGCTCGTATGCGATAACAACATTCTTGAGCTGATCAGCAGTTACACTCCAGAGATCAAGCTTGATCTGACGTGCGATAACTTCTTCAGTGATGTTGCACTCACGCTCCCACTTGAGCTCGCCAACGCATACGATAGGCTTGAGACCAGCGTTGAGAGCAGCAAGAGTTCTCTTGTTTACTGTCTCGTCTGTCTCGCCGAAGTACTGTCTTCTCTCAGAGTGACCGATAACAACGTATTCAACACCAAGCTCAACGAGCATATCAGCAGAAATTTCGCCTGTGAAAGCACCGCTCTTCTCGAAGTGAACGTTCTCAGCACCGATTTTTACGTTTGAACCAGCTGTTGTGTTGATAGCTGTTTCGAGGTTTGTGAAAGGTACGCAAGCGATAACTTCAACGTTGCCCTCAGCGTTTGCTACGAGAGGCTTGATAGCTTCGAGAAGCTCCTTGGCCTCAGGTCTTGTCTTGTTCATTTTCCAGTTTCCGGCAATAATTGCCTTTCTTGTTGACTTGTTCATATTAATTTACTCCTTATAATTATTAGCTTATAAATTACAGAAGCACTGCAATTTCGCATAATATCATAAATCCGGCAGCAAACATCATTCCTATTGCTGCTTCGGTCATTAATGCAGGCTTCAGCTTGAAAATTTTTGTAATTGCGGGATTATTCTTACGGCAGTAAATTCCGGTGCCAATGTCTCCGGAACTGTAAGCTGTCGTTTTGAGTTCGTAGGATTTCCCGTCATAAACATATTTAAGTTTACTGTATTTTGCAGTGTGCTCTGTCGGAACAGATGAATATCTTTTTCCTGATATATGATAATGCATATCCTGTAATGGATCATCTTTGTATTCACCGGCTAATAAGATATCATTTTCACTTACGGTTTCTACACTGATCTTTGCCCAGAATAATCCGCATGGCGGAAGATTCAGGCTCTTTTTCATCAGGCTTCTGACAGCAAGCCATAGCATATACAGAATAATTACATTATACAGCAGAACTATAATAAATAGCATCTGTATTTTCACCCCATTTTTTTACAAATTCATCAAACGGACTTTGTACAGCATCCCTATACTTTTTTCAATTATTCACATTCGCATTCGCATTCACAGTCGCAGTCGCATTCAGAATCCTTTGTGCAAGTGTTTCCGTTATGGCTTCCAAGTGAAACATTGAAGCCGTTCAGAGAAATTCCTCCCCTTACCGGAGAAAGAAGCATTCCGGCTACAATACCAGCAAGAAATCCGAGAATTACCATAAGTATTGCAGCAGCATCACACTGTGTTGATTTTTCCATATTATCGTTCATAATAAACTCCTATTTTACGGCATCTTCAAGAAGATTAAATGTATTCTCCTTTTGCCACTTCATCTGATAGCCGCCATAATTTTCAATCTGATTCTTCAAAGAAGCGTACTGATCCTGCCACTGCGTATTTCCAAGATTTTTCAAAACTCTTACATACGATATTCCTGACATAACCGGAAAAGCAGGTTCATACTTCTGAGACCACTTTCTTATACAGGCAATATACTGCATTGCTCCCTGTTCATCACCTTTAATAGACAGAACGTCGGCTGCAACGTCATAAAACGAGCCTGCCATTCTCTCCCTCGCCGGAGAACCAAAATAAATATCGAAGAATTTTTTATTCTTGCAAAATATTTCAAATGCTTCATCTGCACGACCAGTTCTCAGATAAAGATTAATTCTTTCAAAATGCCCTGTACCCTTTATATCATCATCAGAAAATCCCGAAATCTTGACGCTGTCAAGCATCTTCTCAGCTTCTTCATAACGCTTTACGCTGATTAGCTGGTCAGCAATAAGCAGTCTGTCATACGGCTTTGGATTCTTGTGAGCAGCAATATATGCGTCAACGTACTCGCTGCATGGTCCTTTTTCAATATAAATTGCCTGCATTTCCTCAGTTACGCCTGCCATTTTATTAAGCAGTTTTTTAATTATCCCCATATAATTTCCTCCTGAATTTATCAGTAATAAATTCCTATTAACAGAGTTTATTCCTTACATCAAAATATACTAGTATCCCAAGCAGGAGCATTATTGCTAATACCCCAAGCGCTATGCCGATAAAAACATGATATATTATCTGCCAAGGCGTAAGCTTTGTGGAATTTTTATCTTTTCTGATTACTGCCGCAATGGTAATAATGACGTCTTTAAGAAATAAGTATGAAATAAAGCCTGCAAACAGCATCAAAAAGAACATAACCAACACACCAAAATAATCTGACATGGGTGATTTCCTCTTTATTCCGTTATTTAATCATACGTCAATTATCACAACAAGGGCGAATATTACTATCCGCCCTATTGTCTGTATAATTACTTTTCAGCGATAGCTGCAACGCCGGGAAGAACCTTACCCTCAAGATATTCGAGAGAAGCACCGCCGCCTGTGGAGATGTGGCTCATCTTGTCAGCAAAACCAAGCTGCATAACTGCTGCTGCAGAGTCGCCGCCGCCGATGATTGTTGTAGCGTCTGTCTCAGCAAGAGCCTTAGCTACAGCGATTGTTCCCTTAGCAAGTGTAGGATTCTCAAATACGCCCATAGGTCCGTTCCATACAACTGTCTTAGCTGTCTTTACTGCCTCAGCGAAGAGTTCCTGTGTCTTTGTACCGATGTCAAGTCCCATCTTGTCAGCAGGAATTGCATTAGAGTCAACAACCTCTACTTCGATCTCTGCGTCAATAGGATTCGGGAACTCAGCTGCAATTGTTGTGTCAACAGGAAGAAGGATCTTCTTGCCGAGTGACTCAGCCTTAGCGAGCATTTCCTTACAGTAATCAAGCTTCTCGTCATCAACAAGTGATGTACCGATTGAACCGCCGTTAGCCTTGATAAATGTATAAGCCATACCTCCGCCGATGATAAGTGTATCACACTTTTCAAGGAGATTTGAGATTACATTGAGCTTGTCTGCAACCTTAGCGCCGCCGAGAATAGCAACAAAAGGTCTCTCAGGAACTTCTACTGCATTTCCGAGGTACTTAATTTCCTTCTGCATGAGGTATCCTACTGCTGTTTCCTTAACGAACTTCGTAACGCCTGCTGTTGAAGCATGAGCACGGTGTGCAGAACCGAAAGCGTCCATTACGAATGCTTCACCGTCAACGAGATCAGCAAGTTCCTTGGAGAAATCTTCGCCGTTCTTTGTTTCCTCTGCACCACGGAATCTTGTATTTTCAAGAACAACGATTTCGCCGTCAGCCATTTCAGCAACAGCCTTCTTTGCGTTGTCGCCAACTACTGTATCATCAGCAGCAAATACAACCTTTGTGTTTACAAGCTCAGCGAGTCTTGCAGCAGCGGGAGCAAGTGAGAACTTAGCCTCAGGACCGTTCTTGGGCTTGCCGAGGTGTGAACAGAGAACAACCTTTGCACCATTCTCAACGAGCTTGTTGATTGTGGGAAGAGCTGCCTGAATTCTGTTATCGTTTGTGATAACTCCATCCTTGAGCGGAACATTGAAGTCTACTCTTACGAGCACCTTTTTACCCTTAACGTTAATGTCTTCTACTGTAACCTTGTTTAATCCTGCCATTGGTATGACATCCTTTCGTTTATAAAGATACGTTGTTAATATTCTAACAACCAACATTTATATTTTACACCATTTCACGAAATATTTCAAGTACTTTTGTAAATTTTTTCTTTAAATTTTAGTAAATTTCATTCATCCCCTGACTGATACCAAAAATATCCGCAAATATTACATTTCATAACAAAAAGCAATCCTGTCAAAAGCACAGGATTGCTCTGTTGATTTATGAAAATCAGTTCTTGATCTGAGCTGCAACAAGGCTTTCGCCGCAGTATATCTCTCTGAGCTTCGGCTTTTCGATCTTACCGGTGGGATTTCTCGGAACATCGGCAAAAATCACCTTATGAGGTCTCTTATATCTAGGAAGCTTCTGACAGTATGCATTGATTTCATCCTCGGTGCAGGAACATTCTTCCTTGATTGAAATAATCGCTGCAGCAATCTCACCAAGACGTTTGTCGGGAAGTCCGATTACAGCAACATCCTTTACTGCCGGATGCGCTCTGAGGAAATCCTCAATCTGAACAGGATATAGATTCTCACCGCCGCTGATGATAACATCCTTTTTACGGTCAACAAGGTAAATGAATCCGTCCTCGTCCTCCTGTGCCATATCTCCAGTGAGCAGCCAGCCGTCCTTAAGCGTATCGGCAGTAGCCTTTTCGTCACGGTAATAACACTTCATTACTCCGGGGCCCTTTACATAAAGCTCGCCTACCTGTCCTCTTTCAACGGTATTTCCGTTTTCATCGGCGATCTTTACTTCCCAGCCAAAGCCAGCTTTACCGATAGCTCCGACCTTATGGATATTCTCAACACCAAGATGAACACATCCCGGACCAATGGATTCACTGAGTCCGTAGTTTGTATCATAAAGGTGATCAGGGAATATTTTTTTCCACCTTGCGATAAGAGACGGCGGAACAGGCTGTGCTCCGATATGCATAAGTCTCCACTGTGAAAGCTGATAATCATCAGGATTTATCTCTCCTCTGTCGATAGCATCGAGAATATCCTGTGCCCACGGTACAAGAAGCCACACAATTGTGCATTTCTCGTTTGAGACAGTTTCAAGAATTGTCTTAGGCTTTACACCTTTGAGAAGTACAGCCTTGCTTCCGGACTGGAGACTTCCGAACCAGTGCATTTTCGCTCCGGTGTGATAAAGCGGAGGAATACAAAGAAATACATCATCACGGGACTGTCCATGGTGATTCTGTTCTACAGAGGCAGAATGAACAAGACTTCTATGATCATGAAGAATCGCCTTAGGAAAGCCTGTTGTTCCGGATGAGAAATAAATTGCAGCATCATCGTCATCGGTAAGAGGAATCATAGGATCCTCACTCTTGCAGTTTACAACAAGGCTGTCATAATGCTCTGCAAAGCTTGGACATCCCTCTCCGACGTAGAAAAGGAGCCTGTTGCGGCTGATTTCGTCAGCTATCTCCTCGATACGTCCTATAAACTCAGGACCAAACATAAGCACATCAACTTCCGCAAGCTCAAGACAATACTTGATCTCTGCCGATGCATAGCGGAAATTCAACGGTACCGCCAATGCGCCTATCTTGAGGATACCAAAGTATACCGGAAGCCATTCAAGGCAGTTCATGAGAAGTATTCCAACCTTATCTCCTTTTTTTACACCTCTGTCAAGAAGCATATTTGCAAAGCGGTTAGCCTTTTCATCAAACACCTTCCATGTAACCTCGCGTCTATAGCATGATACTGGATTTGGCTCAATAAGCTCATAATCCTTCCATGTAACACGTCTTACTTCGGTTATTTCCGGATTAACCTCTACAAGCGCGGTGTCATTTGCGTATAATTCTGCATTTCTTCTAAGTAAATCTGTAATTGGCATTGTAATAATTCCTTTCTGTTTCAGAGCTTTTATAAGTACCGTTCAGCATTCTAATAATGCTCCGGTAAAAAAAGCTCTAACAGTTATAAAAACATAACATCTTAATTTTACCACAAAAAAGCGAAAAAGTAAAGTCTTTTCAGATGTTACTTCCTACAAAAAGATTTCAGAATTATCGGCAATGTGCACAAATGTAAATAACGGCGGTCACAATGACCGCCGTCAAATTCTAAAATATAATTGATCAGACCTTTGCTCCGCACTTATCACAGAACTTCTGACCAGGTTCAAGCTGAGCTCCACATGAAGCACAGAAGCTTGCAACGGGCTGAGGAGCAACTTCAGGCTGTGAAACTACAGCAGCAGGTGCATCGTTATATCCCTCAATAATAGGAGTTTCAGGGAACTCTACCTTTGCTCCGCACTTGTCACAGAACTTCTGATTTCTTGTAACTTCAGCACCACAGCCAGAACAAAGCATCTTATCATCAAGTGATGCAAGAAGAAGCTTAAACTTTTCAAGTCTGTCTGTGCTCTTGATAATAGTATCAACTGACTCAGCATAATCTTCGCCAGGAGTATTTGAGTTCAGCTCAAAATATTTCTTTCCGATTGCGAAATATGCTGCATTTACCTCTGCTTCAAGATTTGATATTTCCTTTTTAATACGGGATTTTTCCTGCATTTTCTTGGAGCTGTCGCTTACGCTCTTAGCACCTCTTTCAACAGAATCTCCGACTTTTCCTGCAAAGCCTTTAACAGAATCCATAAAACCCATAATTATACCTCCTAAAAAAGTTTATATACATTATTATACCATATTTTGCAATTAAGTCAAGGGGGGCTGACAATTTATTTTCTCGAAATTCACAGCTTTGATCGCCCTTATAGCCGCCTCTGAGAAATCACTGCATACTGTAGAACATAAAGTCATTACTGTTTCACCTGCTGTCAATATATCACCCGCCTGAACATTCATGACAATTCCAGCAGACATATCTATTCTGTCATCCTTGGCAATCCTTCCTGCACCAAGAATAAGTGATACCATTCCAAGCTCCTCGGTATTGAATCCACAAATCTTCATATCGCACGCTGCCTTGACCTTATATGTGAAACGTGCGTGAGGCAGAAGCGATGTATCATCGCATACTGCCGGATCTCCGCCGTGCAGACTTAGAGTTATTTTGAATATTCCGATCGCTTTTCCTGACGATATAGCTTCTTCAGCAAGTGCCGCACATTCATCACGGCTGCCTTTTCCGGAAAGCTCAAGAATATCGGCAGTCAGACTGATACATATCTCATAAAGACGTCCTTTTGTCTTTCCGCTGAGAATATCTATTGCTTCTTCGACTTCAAGCGCATTACCAATGTTATTTCCAAGCGGAACATCCATATCTGTGACAACGGCACGGCATTTCTTTCCGGCAGCCTTGCCAATTTTTTCCATAAGAGCTGCAAGCTTTTCGGCATCAGAGCGTGTTTTCATAAATGCTCCGGAGCCGTATTTCACATCAAGCACGAGACAATCAGCATTTGTTGCCAGTTTTTTACTCATAATGCTGGCGCAGATCAGTGGAATACTGTTTACAGTTCCCGTTGAATTACGAAGCGCATATATCTTCTTATCCGCAGGACAAAGATTTCCGCTCTGTGAAATGACAGAAAATCCAGTTTCACGCAGAATTTCCTCAAACTCGGATAAAGGCATTTCCGTCCGGAATCCCTTAATACTTTCAAGCTTGTCAATTGTCCCTCCGGTATGTCCCAGTCCCCTTCCGGACATTTTCGCAACACAAACTCCGCAGGCAGCAGCAGCCGGCCCGATTATAAGGCTGGTTTTATCACCAACTCCGCCGGTACTATGCTTGTCCGCTGTCATAGGCAGATCAAGACGCAGTATTTCACCGCTGTCACGCATAGCATATGTAAGTGAAAGCGTTTCCTGTTCAGTAAGACCATTCAGACAGACCGCCATAAGCCATGCAGACATTTGGTAATCCGGCACAGAGTCTTCGGTATACGCATTTACAAGCCATTTAATTTCGTCATCTGTCAGCGGAACAGAATTCTTTGTTTTATTGATAATATCAACCGCATTCAATGAAAATCACCTCCTGATTGAATATATTGTAACACATTATCAAAAATATTTCAAGGGTTTTCGAAATTTTTTTCTTATATTTCACAAAAAATTAAATATTACCATACAGATCACAAACGGAACTCCCAGAATAATACTTCCCGACACATTAAATAAATTAAGTGGCAAAGATGTACCGATCATTTCTCCGAAATAATTGATCAGTAAAAGCGATATAATTCCTGTAGCAACTCCGTAAATCACTGTTTTAAGCCTTTTCAGACGTGTTGCATAATAAATCATCATCACAACTACAGAAGCACAGCAAAGGCTCCAGAAGATAATTTTTACCATATTACGACCTTCTTATATGAATATATATCCAAGCGCAAGAATGAGCTTAGGATCTGCACCCTCTTTAAGCAAAAGCAATATTAATGCAGCAACGAGAAGCTTGTCAGTATCTGCAGGACTCCCGAAAAGCTCCTCCGCAAGCTTTGCAAGCTGACTTTCTGCCTTTTTTACAGACATATTTTTTCCAGTAATTCTGATACTCTCCGGAGCTTTATCCCCGTGAATATCCTGTGAAAAATGGGCAGAGCTGACGGCGCTGCGATGATCTGCATTCCTGTGATCACTCCTGCCGAAATTCCCTCTGCTATATGCCGCCATACTCTCCCTCCTTTAAATCATATCATTCAGCAAACCGCTCTCTTTCGCAATATTCCATACTGCAATAAGCTTCAACAGCTTAACAGCCTTGTCAACACGCTTCTGTTTTTCAGCCTTAAGATGCGGACGAAGCGCCATGAGAAGCTCTGTATTTTTGTCACTCTGAGAAACAGAACCCAAAAGTCCTGTAAGTTTCATGATAGAACCTATGTCAAATCCGCCGCCATCCTGATGCTGATCTTCTGACTCACTGTCCGCTTTATTTTCCACCGGAGAACTGCTGTCTGACATGAACATCTGTGCCAGCTCGGAAAGCTGTCTGACGCTCTCTTCATCAGACAAAAGCTCACCGATCTTTCCCATCATATCATCCAATCAAACTCACTCCGGTTCATTTTTCTCCTGATAGCTTTTTATACAGCGCTATTGCCTGCGGTGTACTCATCATTTTTTCTACTATCTTCGGGTTATTCAGTGCCTGCTGAAATTTCATGGCGTCGCTCCTGTTCATCGCCGATAATGTACTGTCAAATTTTCCTTCATCAAGCTCTCTCTGTAGCTTTTCCGGCGGAACTCCGATCTTCTTACTGATAGCATTGATAAGCCCGCCCGCTTTTTTGGGATCAATATTGCCTCTGTTCATGTACATACCTCCACAAATAAGATATACAGCTTTTCGGTTATCTGACTTTTTACGAAAGTATTGCATTTTTTATTCCGGTGTGTTATAATCATTATAATATATTCAACTCAGGAGGTTTTTATGCGAATTATTGTCATGTCCGATTCTCACGGCAACTACAGCGCACTCGAAAAAGTTATTCTCCGCAATACTGACGCCGACTGGATCATCCACCTCGGAGACGGCGAGTCAGAACTTGACAGATTCATTGTCAATCATCCTGTTATTGCTCCTAAAATCATTCATGTTGCCGGAAACTGCGATTATCAGAGCTTCAGCAGCGACGACTTTGTTCTTCCTGTTCCTGATCACAAAATCTTTGCAACACATGGTCATCGTTACGGAGTTAATTTTTCTCTTGAAGCTATCAAGGATAAGGCAAGAGAACACGGCTGTGATATAATTCTTTACGGCCACACTCATGTCAGATTCAATAAATTCGAGGACGGCTTCTATATCCTCAATCCTGGAAGCTCATCGACTCCCCGTGACAACAGACCGCCTTCTTTCGGACACATTGACATTTCTCCGCAGGGAGTTGTCACAAATGTCGCTGATGTATGACCTCCTGTTTTATTATATGGTATCAATATAAAAACGTGAACTAAAAAATCCATAGAAGTTTGACTTCTATGGATTTTTTTATTCATATCTGTTTCCCGTTAGAAAACACAACACAGGAATTCTCATACTGATTTCGCAGCTGATAAATGTCATTACATAAGAAAGTATAACCGTTCCTGCAAACAGCATAAAAGTATTGTTTCCTATAATCTGATACAATATATACTGAAAAAGAGCTACCCATATAAAATGCCAAGTATAAACCAAAAACGATCTTTTAGACATATATCCTGTTACTTTTCCGGTAAAGTTAAGATATCCTTTCGCAAGTCCTATAAGTGCAATCGTCATAAACCATTCTGTTATATATTTCATGAAAGTATTCAACAGCGCATACTCTTTTACGGACCATATAAAAAGGTATATATTCACAAGTGCAGCTGATATTCCGATACCAAACATCAGCCATTTGCATTTCTCCGCTTTGCTTATTATTTCTTCTTTTGAAAATACATAATATCCCGTCATGAAAAGATATGCATACTCTACAAGACTTTTTCCGCCAATTGACAGAAGCTCACTGAAAATCGGCAGCGGCAATCCCAGCAGAATCACAATCCAGAACGGTATTGATCTTTCTTTTTCCGGAAGGAATTTCTCCAGCAATGTCAAAATCACAATTGCTATAACCGAAATAACAAAAAGATACAGCAAAAACCAAAACTGTCCTACGGAAAATCCACCATCCGCACCGGTCAGATCAGTGAATTTTGTGAAGAAAATTCCATAATGCTCAACAAATCCACCTTCACAGGAACAGTTGAATTTATCTGCCAAGTAAGACATCACTAGCATCAGCACTATGGTTCCAAATAAAAACGGAATAAGAAGTCTCTTTGCCCTCTCAATAAGATGCTCGCTTTTCGTACGCTTCCGGAGCGAAAATTTCATGCTAATTCCTGCAAGTACGAACATCAGCGGCATAAAATACGGACTGAAAAATACAACGATACTGCTGATTATTTTGTTTCCTTCAAAAAATATGTAATTCGGTTCTCCCCATACATTCCATGCCATTGCTGTATGGTATGGTATCAGTATCAAAAGAAGCATCCACCTTAAATTGTCGATATAATGCATTCGAGCAGTTGAATTCATATCCCCACCCCCATGATTTAATACACCTAATTATAGCATTAAACTTACTTATAGTCAACAAAAAGGACGCCTGCACTGCAAGCGTCCCTTTTTTATCGCTGTTACATTATCAAACTTAGTTGATTGATCTCTTTACATAAGATGTGTGGAGAATCTCATGAGCCTTGTGGCTGCCCGGCTTTTCAAGGAACTCATCGTAGAGAGCCTTTACAGCAGGGTTGTTATGAGACTGTCTGAGAGGCATAGAAGCATCGAGGTTATAAAGAACCTTAGCTCTTTCAGATCTAAGATCTGTGAAGTTTCTGATGCTCATGGGCTGCTGAGGCTGACCGCCGCCGTTTACACAGCCGCCAGGACAAGCCATGATCTCGATGAACTGATAATCAGCTTCACCCTTCTGAACCTTCTCAAGAACTTCCTTTGCATTTGCAAGACCACTTACTACAGCAACCTTAACATCCATGCCAGCAACGTTGTATGTTGCTTCTTTGATACCAGCTGTACCACGAACCTCAGGAAGCTCTGTTACTGTCTCGCCAGTAAGTGTATAAACAGCTGTTCTGAGAGCAGCCTCCATAACACCGCCTGTAGCACCGAAGATAACACCAGCACCTGTAGAGATTCCGAGCGGATCATCAAACTTCTCGTCTTCAAGACCGAGGAAGTTGATACCAGCACGCTCGATCATTCTGCCGAGCTCACGAGTTGTGAGTGCGAAATCAACATCAGCAACACCAGCAGCATTCTGATCGTCTCTGCCAATCTCGAACTTCTTTGCTGTACAAGGCATAATTGAAACCATAACGATATCCTTAGGATCAATGCCCATCTTCTCAGCGTAGTATGTCTTAGCTACTGCACCGAACATCTGCTGAGGTGACTTACATGAAGAAAGATTTTCTGTCATGTCAGGGAAATAGTGCTCACAGTACTTAACCCAGCCAGGTGAGCATGATGTGATGAGCGGAAGCTTCCCGCCGTTCTTTACTCTGTCAAGGAACTCTGTTGCTTCTTCCATGATTGTGAGGTCAGCAGCAAAGTCTGTATCAAATACCTTGTCAAAACCAAGACGTCTGAGAGCAGCGACCATCTTTCCTTCAACGTTTGTGCCGATAGGAAGACCGAAGCACTCACCGAGACCTGCACGAACAGCAGGAGCTGTCTGTACAAGAACTGTCTTTGTAGGATCAGCAATAGCCTCAAGAACAGGCTCTGTATAATCCTTTTCAGAGATAGCACCTACAGGGCCTACAGCAATACACTGACCGCAGGATACACAGCTTGTCTCGCCGAGTCCCATATCAAATGCAGAACCGATATATGTCTTGAAACCTCTCTCGTTTGCGCCGATTACACCGATACCCTGTGTATTGGAGCATACTGCTACGCAGCGGCGGCAAAGGATACACTTGTTGTTGTCACGGTACATATGAGCAGCAGAGTTGTCGATCTCATACTCATTCTT
>JAFTYF010000003.1 GCA_017461395.1 Ruminococcus sp. | reverse complement strand
TTGGTTAGAACGCTAGCCTGTCACGCTAGAGGTCGTGAGTTCGAGCCTCATCCGGGTCGCCAATGCGGATTTAGCTCATCTGGTAGAGCGCCACCTTGCCAAGGTGGAGGTAGCGAGTTCGAGCCTCGTAATCCGCTCCAAAACGGCGCTATAGCCAAGTGGTAAGGCGTGGGTCTGCAACACCCTGATCCCCAGTTCAAATCTGGGTGGCGCCTCCAATAATTGGAGATATCCAAGTGTGAAAAGTCCGATTTATCGGGCTTTTTTGCTATATACAAATATATTGACGGAGTTGAAAATAATGCTGTTAAGAGAGCTTCAGGACAGAATTTACACAGACTTATTCAGAAATGCGGTAGTATTCGTAAATGATTCCATAGCGCATTTCAACAGGGGAATAAATTCATACGACAACAGGATACTTGCAGTTATCGAGCTTCAGATGGCGCTTGAGATAGCGATTAAGTCCTGCATAATCAAAGATTATGGAATAAGAGTTATTTTTGAAAAAGTGGCTCCTGATTGCTCTGATGAACAGCTGTTTGAGGATTATAAAAATAACAGGCTTCGTGTGCGGGAGTTTGACGGGCTGAAAAATTATCTGAAAGGCAAACGTGAGTACAGTGAAAAGCTTTCAGAAGAGTTTGTGTATATGGAAAAGTTTCAGAATTACCGCAACAAGCTTGTTCACTTCAATTATAACTTCTCGGATGAGCAGCTGAAACAGCTGGAGACGGACTATATCCGTGTACTGGTGCATATTCTCCATGTTCTGATGAGCAGTGATGTTTCAGACGAGGAGTACCGCGAGTATATGTATGAGCATATCGAAATGGAGGAGTACAAAAAGCTCCTGTCGAACCGCAGATTCAACATAGCACTCTATGAAAAGCTTGAAGATGAATACAGCGAGATGTATTTCTGCCCGATATGTTCTCGTCGTCTGGTGACTCCGTATATGAGGTGTCTGGGCTGTCTGGGGGATCTGGGAATTACACTGGACATGAACGACGACCCGAGCTTCGGTTTTGTTGAGTGCCAATACTGCGGAACTAATACAGTTGTATATGACAAGGCTAACATTGATATCAACACGACTCTCCGTGGACTGTGCCTGAGGTGTGAGGAAGATACCACAGTATATAAATGTCCGAAATGCGGAAGCGTCACTAATCTCGAGGCATTCGATTCCGAGAAATGCCGGTTTGATTACTGTGCTTTTGAGGATTAAATATAACAAAAAACTCCCTGTACTCTTGTACAGGGAGTAAAAAAATGGTGAGACATGAGGGATTCGAACCCTCGACCCTACGCTTAAAAGGCGTATGCTCTACCGACTGAGCTAATGTCTCATAACAAATCTATTATATCAAAATAATTCAGGTTTGTCAAGCGAAATTAAAAAAAATCCGAAAATGTACGGTTATGATATTATTGCACGAATTTTACAGGCGAAATTTGTGATTTTATACAATTTTAGGATTCAGCGAAAATTACTCTTGACAAACTCGAGTGTGTGTGATATAATAGTTAAGTCGTAAGGCGATGTGCCTGTAGCTCAGCTGGATAGAGTGACTGGCTACGAACCAGTAGGTCAGGGGTTCGAATCCCTTCAGGCACGCCATTTAGGTGAACCAATTTAGATCACCAGTACAAAAAGCCCGATTATTTGGGCTTTTTTGCTATCCAAACGCCAAAATTTTTCAGGGTGAAACCGTGGATGTTTTTTATGGAAAAACGCTATGAAACAGGATTCGAACTTACGCTATTGAGGATTTCAGCACTTTTTGAGAGATTTTCGATCCCACTTCAAAGTAATTCCATGAGTGAATGCCGCAAAAATAATATACAAACTTTGATGCCGATTTTATTGGTTTCTCACAAACTTCTCTGAGAAGCGAATAAGGTCGGCTTTTCCTATTTTCAGAGAAAATGAGCCGACACACGAACACATTAGGGGCGAAACGGAAGATGTGGATATGACGATGTAAAGCGATTGAGGTTGCAGGTTTCTTTTTGAGATCTGTAACCTCATTTATATTGAAAATTGCGGTGGTATGTGGTATAATATAGGAAATTGCATGGTGAGGAAAATTGGAATTTAAGGTGTAATTATGTTTGAAATAACTTTAGCGGATATTAGAAGAATTGCAAATGAATATCATATTGATGAATGCCCTACAGCTTTTTATGAACTACAGCGATATAACTACGATGAAGAAAATAAGGATTCAAAGGAAGTACGACTCATTATCAAAGTGGTTTTTGAAAAGCGTTCTCCTGTCGTTATCCGATTCAAAAACGAACAGTATGTAACAAAGGAACATATTGAAGCACAGTGCTGTTTTGCTGTTCAATTGTCAAAGGGTGAAATCAAAACGCCATATATATATCATATAAACGGTCATTATGCAAACGACTATCACATTAATGGGTATGATGTTATTGTTACAATAGAAGATTTTTGTGACGGAGAAGTGACAGCAGTTGACGAGAATATCGCTCGTATAACAGGCAAACTGCTTGCACAGATGCACAATGTTTCGGAGAGAATGAATCTACATGTATATGATAAAGTGATGTTTAATCCGCTTTTACAAAATGATTTATTCGACATATCTGTATTTTCTGAAAATAAAGAAATATTGAGAGCGATCGAACCTTCCCTCTACGATGAAATTGAATCAATAACAGATAGTCATTTGAGAAAAATAGCAACATTTAAGAAAGAAACTCAATATGCCGTACAGGGAGATATAAGCCTTTGTAACCTATATATTACAGCCACTGGTGAAATGGGTGTTTTTGATTATAACAACAGCGGTGATAATGTATTGTTCTATGATGCGATCATGCAGGCTGTTTTTGAATCAAGGCTTATGGATTATAAGGATGATTATCCCGAAAGAGAACAGAATATTTTGTTTGCGTTTCTGAATGGATACAATAGTGTACGTTCCTTTACAGATCAGCAAAAGGAAGTGTATCCTTATTTGTGTGCAGTTATATCTGCCTATTGGTTAGGCGATATGAGCTATGATGAGGGAAATTTGAAAAGTCTTATAGAAAAGAAACAAACAGATGATATTCGTTTGTTCATGAATACTATGCGTGATCACCTTATTACTTTAAAAGAATTCCCATTGTTCAACTGAATACCTGTACATAGCCGCCTGTGACGAACAATCACAGACGGCTTTTCTTATACCCAAAAACAAGAAAGGAGTAAATGAGAATGATAAGATATTTCGAGGCTTTCGCAGGTCTCGGCGCATTTCGTTCGGCTTTTGAGAAGGTCGGCGGTTTCGAGTGCGTCGGATGGTGCGAAATCGACCGCTATGCGCAAAAGGCTTACAGAG
>JAFTYF010000015.1 GCA_017461395.1 Ruminococcus sp. | reverse complement strand
CTACAACTACAACAACTACAGCAGGAGAAAGCACAACAACTACAACAACAGGCAAGAAGCCAACAACAACTAAGGCTAAGACAACAGTTAAGCCTAAGGCTACAACAACTAAGAAGCAGAATCCTCCGAAGACAGGTGTTGCTGGCGTAGGTATCGCTACAGCTGGTCTCGCAGTTGCAATCGGAACAGCATTCGTTCTTAGAAAGAAGGAAGACTAATTAATTAGTCCGTAATTCACCTATAAATTTAAATCCTCTCCGTAAGGAGAGGATTTTTTTATTTATTCGGGCCCCAGCCGTCAAGGTCGAATCGCTGCATCGCGCCGAAAATACGATTCTTAATTCCGTCATAAGTTTTGTCAGCCTGTGAAAGAAAATCTTTCGTTCTCTGTCTGTTTGTATGACCGTCAGCCGGACAAACTGATTTTACGATGGGGAGCTCGTTCTTAACAGCGGCTCTTTTAATATCCTTTTCGGGAGCGTAGAGAAGCGGTCTTATCATGTGGATATCCTTGCGTTCAAGGTAGGACATAGGCGAAAAACAGCCGATTCTTCCTTCCGTAAAAAGATTCATGATGAAAGTTTCAACGGCGTCGTCATAGTTGTGACCGAGAGCGATTTTATTGCAACCAAGAGCAACAGTCGCGTCATGTAGAGCTCCTCTGCGCATCCTCGCACAAAGACTGCATGGATTTGTTTCTTTGCGGACATCAAATACAATTTCAGCGATCTGCGTCTTTATGATTTTGTATTCGATTTCCTTGTCACGGCAGAAAATCTCAATCGACGAATAATCGGTACTTACGCCCTTGAATCCGGGATCAAGAGTGACTCCGGTAATCGTGTAATCTATGTTAATAAATCTCTGCAGAAGCTTAAGTCCATACAGCATAACAAGACTGTCCTTTCCGCCGGAAACCCCTACACAAATTCGGTCGCCGTCCTGAATGAGATTATATTCCTGAATTGCTTTTCTCATATAACCGAGAATCCTCTGCATTTAAAATCCTCCTAAAAAATTTATAAGGTTAGTATAACATATTTTCAAGAAAATTGCAAATATATCTTGCAAAAATCCGAAAAATATATTATAATAATAATATATAACACAATGGAGGTCATAAAAATGTCACAGATCCTTGTAACAGGCGGTACTGGCTTTATAGGCAGCCATACCTGCGTTGAGCTTTTAGCAAACAACTACGAAATCATTGTTGTAGATAACCTTTCTAATTCCAAGGAGGCAGCAGTTGATAGAATTGAAAAAATCAGCGGTAAGAATATAAAATTTTATCAGGCTGACATCTGCGATTATGAAAAAATGACTGCAATTTTCAAAGAAAATGATATAAGCGCTGTAATTCACTTTGCAGGGCTTAAGGCAGTTGGCGAATCCGTTCAGAAGCCGCTTGAATACTACACAAACAACATTTATGGAACGCTTATTCTTCTCCGTGCAATGCGTGAAAATGGCTGTAAGAGAATAGTTTTCTCCTCGTCTGCTACAGTTTACGGAATGAATAATAAAGCTCCGTATACTGAGGATATGCCTACATCCGCAACAAATCCTTACGGCTACACAAAGGTAATGATCGAGCAGATTCTTAGAGACTGCTGCGTTTCTGACAAGGAAATGAGCGTTGTTGCACTGAGATATTTCAATCCTATCGGCGCGCATAAGAGCGGACTTATAGGTGAGGATCCAAATGGAATCCCTAACAATCTTGTTCCATATATCGCACAGGTTGCAGCTGGAAAGCTCCAGCAGCTCAGTGTTTTTGGTGATGATTACGATACTCCCGACGGCACAGGTGTGAGAGATTACATCCACGTTGTAGATCTTGCAGCTGGTCATGTTTGCGCTATCGAATATGCGGAAAAAAATACAGGATTTGAGGCTGTAAATCTCGGAACAGGCAACGGTTCCAGTGTTCTTGAGGTTGTTGCCGCATACGAAAAAGCCTGCGGCAAGCCGATAAACAAGCGTATTGCACCAAGACGTTCCGGTGATATCGCAACGTGTTTTGCTGACGCTTCAAAGGCAAAGAAGCTTTTCGGCTGGGAAGCAAAATCAGATATCAACGAAATGTGTGCCGACAGCTGGAATTTTACAAAGCTTAATCCAAACGGAATCGAATAATAAGTATAGATTTCCTATTTTCACACAGAAAGGACTGTTAAAATGTCAGAACAGCTTAAAAACCTCCTGATTCTTCTTGCCGGAATAGTCGTTATACTTCTTGTTGTCATTTTGCTTTTCAGCGGAAAAAGTACTTTCCGGAGATTTTTATCTGTTTTCCTTGAGGAACAGGGCACTGGAAATTCTGACGTGAACCGTCGGCAGGTAAGGGGAGTATCATCATCTTCAGCTTCAGCCGATAACAATCAGAAAAAGGTTTCCGGTCCTGTTGTAGAAATGGCGACTCTTATAAGAAAATGCGACGACAGACTCCGTATCATTGAGAGTACCGGCAAGGTTGAAATCAAGGATGCACGTTACGAGCTGATTTTTGTTACACGAAAGGGCAGAAATGTCGTTATTGAGTGCTCTCCGGAGGCTTATGAAAAGGTTCCGTTCAATCAGCAGGGGTCTCTCACATATAAGAAAAATACACTTGTCAAGTTCAAATATTATGAGGATACGGTATTTAATTAACGATGGTAAATTTCAATAACGACTGGGACGAACTGCTTAAAGGCGAGTTTGAAAAGGAATACTACCTTGCACTGCGGCAGAAGCTTATTAACGAGTATCGCACACAAAGAATATATCCTGGAATGTATGATATCTTCAACGCGCTGAAGTATACGTCTTATAATGATGTGAAATGCGTGATAATCGGTCAGGATCCGTATCACGGTGAGGGACAGGCGCATGGGCTGAGCTTTTCGGTCTGCCGTGGTGTGACTCCACCGCCGTCGCTTGTGAATATTTTCAAAGAGATCCGTGACGATCTTGGAATCAACAATCTTGGAAAGCACGGCGAGCTTATCAAGTGGGCGCAGGAAGGCGTTCTGCTTTTGAATTCCGTCCTCACTGTCCGTGCAAATCAGGCAAGAAGCCACAGAGGTCTTGGTTGGGAAGAATTCACAACAGACGTGATAAAGCTACTGAATGAGCGTGAAAAACCGATGGTATTCATGCTTTGGGGCAGCGACGCAAAGTCAAAGCAGCAGTTCATAACAAACCCTGCACATCTTGTGCTGAAAGCGGCGCATCCGAGCCCACTGTCGGCTTATAACGGATTTTTTGGGTGCAGGCATTTTTCACAGGCAAATAAGTTTCTCCATTCCTGCGGAATGGGTGAAATCGACTGGTCGATCGACTGAAACGAGGAAATATGCGCATAAAAGATATTTTTAAGGAAAGAACTGTCTTTTCCTTCGAGGTTTTTCCTCCGAAGAAAACGAGCAGTATTAATGTTATATACAAAACTCTTGATGAAATGAAAGGTCTTGAACCTGATTTTATCAGTGTTACGTTCAGCGCCGGCGGAAGCGGCAACGGCGGCTTTGCCTGCGATATTGCGTCAAAAATTAAGGAAATGGGAATTACTCCGGTGATTCATCTTCCCTGCATTAACAATACAAAGGAAGAAATTTCAGAAACACTTGACGAGATAAAACAGAGGGGGATTGAGAATATTCTCGCTCTGAGAGGAGATATTAATCCCGATATACCGCCGAAAACTGACTTCCTTCATGCAAGCGATCTTATCACTTTCATAAAGTCAAAGGGTGATTTTGATATCGCAGGAGCCTGCTATCCGGAGGGACATCCTGATTCTGACAGCCTTGTGGATGATATTATCAATCTCCGCAAAAAGGTCGAGGCTGGCGCAGATCATCTCATCACACAGCTGTTTTTTGATAATGAGTATTTTTATGATTTCCGTGAAAAGGCAGCTATTGCCGGTATAAATGTGCCGATCGAAGCCGGAATCATGCCGGTTGTAAATAAGAATCAGATAGAGCGTATGGTTACGACGTGCGGTGCAAGTCTTCCGAAGAAATTCGTGAAGATCATGCAGAAATACGAGCATAATCCTGAGGCTCTCCGTGATGCCGGAATTGCTTACGCTGTAAATCAGATCGTTGATCTGGTGGCTAACGGAGTTGATGGAATTCATCTTTACACAATGAACAATCCGTATGTAGCGCGAAAAATCAGCGAAGCCGTTCTGGGAATAATACGTTCATGATCGTTCTGGAAACCGTTTCCATATGCGAAACAGCCCGATATATGGGAGTCAAGGGAGATCCGGACGATAACGTGCTCAGGCTGATAGAAAAAGCTGACAGCACGGCAAGGAAGATCATTCTTCCGAAGTATGTATATCGTGTCAGCGGCGTGGAAATCCTCAGCGGCGGCGTAGAGCTTTCTGACTGCGGAGTATTCTTGTCGGGGAATGATATAAAAATGCACCCTGAGGGGTGCGGAAAAGCCGTTATTTTTGCGGCGACCTTGTCGGCGGAGGCTGACAAACTGATTCGGAGAGCAGAAGTTACGGATATGGCGGAAGCTCTTGCAATGGACTGCGTGTGCAGTTCGCTTATTGAACAGTTCTGCGATAAGGCAGAAGAAGAAATATTTCGGGAAGTAGATGCAGCCTATAGAACATGGCGGTTTAGTCCCGGATACGGCGATTTACCGATATCAGTGCAGGAGAAGCTGCTAATAGCTCTTAACGCACAAAGACGAATAGGTCTGACGGTAACGCCGGAAAATATAATGATTCCGTCGAAGTCGGTGACGGCTGTGATAGGAATTTCAGAAGTTCCTGTCCGAAAAAGGGCAGGGAAGTGTGAGTTTTGTAATATGAGGGGGAAATGTGCATTTTCGGCACAGTGTCAAAATGAATGATTTATTACAGAACAAGCGCATACAAATAAAATAATCCTCCTCCTCTCAGATTTATCAGAAAAGAGGTATGGCAGAATGAAAAAACTTAAGATTTTTCTTGCCGCACTGCTTATGTCAGCTATGACTTTTACAGCAACAGGATGCGGCGACTCCGACAAAAGCTCTGATAACGGAGTCAAGGAAAACGAAACACAGGAATTTACAATGCCGCCCGAAAGAGAAGAAAAGCTTCTGGAGGCATTGGAAAACGAAAAGGATGTCGTTCTTGACGGCGAACTTGAAAACAAAACAATAAAGTGGATGGCAGACTGGGATATCAATCCCAAAGAGAGCGATCCGATTCCACATTCTGATCTGTATTATTTTCAGAAAGTTTACGGCGGAAATATCGAGTATCATCATGTAGACTATGAGCAGCGATATGATAAGCTTTCTGAAGCCATAAGCAGCGGTGAGGGAATTGACTTCTTCTATGCTGGAAACGGCGACGCTATTCCTAAGGGTGCTATCCGTGAAATGTTCATGCCGGTCGATGATTACATTGACTTTGAATCTCCTCTGTGGAAGGATGTCAAGGACGTAAATGACAGCCTTATGTGGAACGACAAACATTATACAGCAATCGTTCAGACATCCGGAGACTCAGTTGCAGTACTTTACAACAGAAAGACATTTCAGGAAGCAGGTCTTGATGATCCAGCTGTTCTCTATGAAAATGATGAGTGGACATGGGATACTTTTCAGGAACTTCTTGAAAAGTTTGTAGATACGTCGGATCAGCGTTTCGGAATCGACGGCTGGTGGTTTGAATTCGGACTTATCAATACTATCGGAGTTTCGCCTGTCAGCATTGAAGACGGAAAGCTTGTGAATAATCTCGGAAGCCCTGATATGGAACGTGTCCAGAACTGGATCTATGAGATGTATCAGAAGGATCTTATAGCTATCGGTGTCGGTGATTACGGCTGGGAAGCTAAACCGCAGTATATCGGCGAGGGCAAGCTGATGTTCTATCCTGTAGGTCTTTACGAGCTTTATACAACTCCAGACGTGTGGAAGGCAAAGTACGGCGAGGATGTATTCTTTGTGCCGATGCCAAAGGATCCAGAAGCAGATGAGTATTATGTTCCCGCAAAAATGGAGGCTTATTCCATAGTATCCGGTGCGTCAAATCCGGAAGGCGTTGCGAAGTATCTCGACTGTAAGCGTTATCTCCTGATGAATGAAGAAGCAAGAGCTGTTGCCGATGTTGCTATGTTCGTTGATTCTTACGGCTGGACTCAGGAAATGGTCGATATGAAGGACAGCATGGAACAGCTTGCACTGGATAATCCTGTGCTTGATATTTCAAGAGGAATATCAGCTGACTGCGCTGAGGTTCTTGACAGTGATATGCGAAATTCCGCACGAGGAAAGCCCTGGAATGAGACATATGACGCTACAAATCCTGTTGTACAGAAGTATATAGATAAGGTGAACAGCGGCGAAACAGATTAATTGTGCAGTATTCTGAAAATTGTAAATAAATTATTAAGTTTATTGAATTGGAGAAAAATATGTGTTATAATGATATGGTTAAGTATGGAAGGAGGCTGTGATAATGAATACAGTTGTTGTAACAGGCGGATGCGGTCTTATCGGACAGCATATCTGTTCAGGACTTCTGAAAAAAGGCTTTGAAGTCATAGCTGTTGACCGTGAACGTGGATTCTATAATGAAGGAAAGCTGCATTATACCTTTGTGCAGGCAAATCCTACGGATAAGGACGCATATGCAGAAGTTTTTGAAAAAAACAAGGTTGATATTCTGATTCATGGCGCCTGTACCGTCGATAATGATCTCGGACCAGTCGTTACAGAAAAGGAAATGAACGAATGTAAGCAGTGTGATAAGTTTATATATCGTTATGCAATGACGGAAAATGTCGAAAAAATCATTCTTATCAGTACAGATAAGGTTTATGATTTCCCAAAAACCAGAGAGCCTATCCGTGAGGATTCAGAGCTTAAGCCGATTTCAAACTATGCTGTTATGAAGCTTGAATCAGAAAAAGCTCTTGTTGCGGAAATGCAGCATCACAAGAATGTAATGTGCTGTATTGCAAGATGTGCTCCAGTTTATACACATGATTTCACCGAGAATCTTGTATCAAGAATTACAAATCCGAAGGATGGAAGTCTCTTTGTAATCGGTCAGGGACAGAATGGATTCCAGCTTTGCTGTGTGCATAACCTTGTCGATTTCATTCTGTGCTATGTAAAAAATGCCGAGGATATGTCATATGCCGGTGTATACAATGTGAGCGACAAGCATCTTACAACCTGCGCTGATATAATCAGCTTTATGCGAGAAAATCATCGTCTTGGACCGGTTCTCCAGAAGAATCCCGGAGGAACGATTTCAAAAATCAAGGGTATTTTCGGCGGAAACAAGGACGAAAAGGTAAATTATCGTTACCTTGACATGAATAAGCTTGAATATAATAATATGCTTGATAATACAAAGGCTGCAAAATTGACAAATCCACGCTGGAATTTGTCAAATACAAAATGAAAATAAAGAGGCTGCATGGAATTTCCATGCAGCCTTATTTCATTCTATTACCATGTAATTGTCAGCAGCGTTTTCTTTTGTTGCGTGTTCCGTTACGTTAAGGACCTTGACCTTAAGAGGGCGGCTGCCCATATTGATCTCGATGATATCGCCGACCTTAACATCGTAGGAAGCACGAGCAATTCTGCCGTTCACGACAATTTTTTCAGCGTCACAGGCTTCATTAGCGATAGTTCTGCGCTTGATGAGCCTTGTGACCTTCAGGTATTTATCCAATCTCACTGAATATACCTCCTTCCGGAGTAAACCGGAATTACTTATTTACAGCGTCTTTGAGAGTCTTGCCGGGCTTAAATGCGGGAGTCTTGCAGGGAGGGCATACCATAGGCTGCTTGGTTCTGGGATTGATTCCCTTCTTTTCGCCTCTTTCACGGATCTCGAATGTACCGAAGCCTGTGATAGAAACCTTTTCTCCGTTTTCAAGAGCTTCCTGAATAGCTGCAAGAGTT
Organism: Ruminococcus sp.; assembly: GCA_017461395.1. Taxonomy (GTDB): domain Bacteria; phylum Bacillota; class Clostridia; order Oscillospirales; family Ruminococcaceae; genus Ruminococcus. The sequence goes on along the minus strand of JAFTYF010000015.1, from coordinate 51,888 downwards.
GCTTCAAGAGCGCATCCAGCGTCTTTTTTTGTGCAGTTAGCTTTATCTGCAATAGAATTAATAAGTTCTGCTTTTGTCATTTTTATTTCCTCCAATAATTTTTATACAAATGTCCGACAGCTTTTAAAGCTGTTTTTTTGCCTTATCCCAGTAAACGTCAAGTTCCTCGATAGTGAGCTTCGGCATATCAAGACCGTTTTCAGCAACGAGTTTTTCTGTTGCGTCGAAACGTCTGATAAACTTATCTGTTGCGGCTTTAAGAGCGAGCTCAGCGTCGATACCGAGGTGACGTGCTGCATTTACGCAGCTAAAGAGAAGATCACCGAGTTCCTCCTCGATATTTGCCTTGTCTCCGGAAAGAACAGCGTTGTCAAGCTCTTTCTTTTCGTTGGCGATGCAGGCTATTGCGTCGTCTGCGCAGCGGAAATCCATTCCGGCACGCATAGCACGCTTGCCGACTTTCTGGGCTCTCATAAGAGCGGGCAGCGATTTTGCAACGCTGTTGAGGGTGTCAGTATAGCTTGTCTGTCCTTTGGTTTCCATTTTGATAGCGTCCCAGTTTTTGAGCACCTGATCGGTGTCATCTGCGATCACTTCGCCGAAAACGTGCGGATGACGGATGATGAGCTTTTTGCAGATACCATCGCAGATATCCTCGAATTTGAAGGAGTTGAGTTCCTCCTCGATTCTGCAGTGGAAAACGACCTGTAAGAGGACATCGCCGAGTTCTTCACGGAGAAGCTCAGTATCCTTGAGGTCAATAGCCTCGATAACCTCGCAGGTTTCCTCGAGAAAATCAGTTCTTATAGATTCATGAGTCTGTTCACGATCCCAAGGACAGCCGCCCTCACTGCGGAGAAGTCTCACGATATCAATAAGATCATCGATGTTATAATTCTGCTTCTGTTCATATTCAACCATAATAAAACTCCCTGAAAAGCGTATACACGATATTCGTGCAATATTATAATACCTTAAAGCAGGCTGAAAATCAAGTGTTTTTTACAAATTTGTGGATATAGTATAATTTTTATGTTGAAAACTCTTACCCCTTATCCACAAAGCCGACCTTTCTGTAAACCTTTGAAAGGATGCGCTGAGAGTATCTGAGAGCCTTTTCAGCGCCCTCAGTGTAGCACTTTTTCAGATATTCCTTGTCCTTGGAAAGACGAGCGAATTCAGTGCGTACAGGTTCAAGATGATCTGCGACTGCCTCACCGACAGCAAGCTTGAAATCGCCATAGCCCTTGCCGGCGAATTCAGACTCGATAGAAGCGAAATCCTTGCCGGTAACAGTGGAATATATCGTCATAAGATTGTTTATGCCGTCCTTGCCGTCACGGTAGCAGACCTCAGTTTCGCTGTCTGTAACGGCACGCTTGAACTTGCGGATGATAGTATCCTTATCGTCGAGGATAAGAATAACCGCATTGGGATTATCATCAGACTTGGACATCTTCTTTGTCGGATCCTGAAGTGACATAACCTTTGCGCCCACCTTTGGGATGTAGGGCTCAGGGAGTGTAAAGAAGTCGCCGTAACGCTGATTGAAACGCTGAGCGATATTTCTTGCAAGCTCAAGATGCTGCTTCTGATCGACGCCTACAGGCACGAGATCAGCGTTGTAAGCAAGGATATCAGCAGCCATAAGAACGGGATAGGTAAAGAGACCGGAGTTGATATCGTCGGGGTGACGCTGGCTCTTATCCTTGAACTGAGTCATTCGGGAAAGTTCGCCGAACTGCGTATTGCAGCCGAGAACCCAGCTTAATTCTGCATGAGTTTTAACATGGCTCTGGATAAAGAGGATAGATTTTTCCGGATCAATTCCGCAAGCCATAAGAAGTGCATAGGAATTGAGACTGCTCTGACGGAGCTTCACGGGATCCTGCTTTACAGTGATAGCGTGCATATCAACAACGCAGTAAATGCAGTTGTATTCATCCTGAAGCGGTCCCCAGTTTCTTACTGCTCCGATATAGTTGCCGAGAGTAAAGGTTCCGGTAGGCTGAATACCGCTGAAAATCAGCTTTTTATCTTCCATAGTAAAAAAATCTCCTTAAAGCCTGCCGGAGAGGCAGGCGTAGTTATTACTTAATAGGATTCATACCTGTTGCAGCAGCGTCCTTGAGCTGGCAGCTTCTGAGCTCGCTGAGAACGCGCTGATAAAGTACATAAACAGCACGTTTTTCGGGCTCATTCTCCGGAATCATTCCAGCAGGAAGATTTACCTTGTAAACGCCGCCCTTTGTAAGGAGGAATATGTTGTTGCTTCTGTCTGTAGGAAGATCATATTTTGTAGTTTTTTCTGCCTTAGGGAGAAGCTGACCTGCGTTTGCTACGAGAGTATGCGCAGCCTGAACGAGGTTTCTGTGCTTCTGAGCAGCGCCTGTATATTCGCCGCCGTTGTTGAAGTAAAGGTTTGCTGCACCGTTAATGTAGCATACCATAGTTGTAAGAATTTCAGGTGACATGGGGATATCAACAATAACGCCGTAAACGTCGTTTCTCTTTAAGCTTACGTTAAAGATTTCAGCGGGGAAGTTAATAGCCTGTCCTCTTGTCATAAGGTATTTCTGTGTGACAGTATATCTGCCTGTGTTTCTGTTTGGCATAGTAATTAGTCCTTTCGTTTATAAGTTATTTAGTCAAGCATATCTCTTGTCATAGCGGCAAGGATCTCCATTCCCTTTTTGATCTGCTCATTTGTAGGAGTTGAGTAGTTAAGGCGGAAGGAGCTGCATTTGTCGTCTTCGCTGATGCTGAATGAATTTCCCGGAACAATGGCAATCTTGTATTCCTGAACAGCCTTCTGACAGAATGACATCATATCGCAGTCTTCGGGGAGAGTGCACCAGATAAACAGTCCGCCCTCTGGTCTGATATAGGATATCTTTTTGGAGAAGCCGTTTTCTATATAGCTGAGCATAAGCTCTGCCTTTTCTCTGTAGATGCTGCGGAGCTTGTTGAAATGCTCCTCACGGTCTATAGACGTCATGAAGCGGTGAGAGATAACCTGTGCCCAGATATTTGAGTGAACATCGGATACCTGCTTGCATACAACGATTTTCTGAATGATCGGTGCAGGAGCAGATACAAAGCCTGTTCTGAATCCGGGGGAGATAAGCTTTGAGAATGTGCTGGAGTAGATAACACGTCCCTCAGTGTCAAGGCTCTTGATAGAGGGGATGTTTTCACCTGCAAAGCGAAGCTCACCGTAGGGATCATCCTCAAGGATGATAAAGTCATACTTGCAGGCAAGCTCGTAAACAGCCTTTCTCTTTGCAAAAGACATTGTACGTCCTGTAGGGTTCTGGAAATTCGGGATAAGATACAGAATCTTTACATTGTTGTCCGTTTTAAGTACAGCTTCAAGCTTTTCGAGATCAATTCCGTCGTCTTCCATTTCGATCCCCTTGAGGTTTACGTTGTAAGAGCGGAATGCGTTAAGAGAGCCTATAAAGCTTGGAGATTCGCAGAGAAGCGTATCGCCCTCGTTGAGGAGAACCTTACATGAAAGCTCATTAGCCTGCTGACCGCCGGAGGTGATGATAAGTTCATCCATTCCGGAGCGGAAACATCCTTTTTCCGTCATCCAGCCTTTGAGGTAATCTCTCAGAGGAGTATATCCCTCGGTAATGCTGTACTGGAGAGCGAGGATAGGATCATTTCTGAGCAGTTCATCGGAAAGCTCCGCGATTCGCTCTGCGGGAAAAGCTTCCGGAGCAGGATTTCCGGCAGCAAAAGAGATAACGCTCGGATCAGCGGTATGTTTAAGTATCTCACGGATAGCAGAAGCCTGCAGGCCGCTTACTTTATCGGAAAATTTATATTCCATGAAAAAAACCAACCTTTCATATATACATGAGACAGTGCAGCACAATGAAGTGCGGCAGACTGAGCAAAACTCTTCATGAGCAATATTATTATACCACATATTTTTGAATTCTGCAACATATATTTGTAAAAAACGGATTCTTTAGGCAACACTGCACAAAGCTGACAGTCAATAATTGTGCGGTATGTCATTGAAAAGAGGAAGAGTTGATCACATGAAAAAACAATCTTTTATAAAAGGCTCGCTTATACTGATGTTTTCAGCTGTAGCAGCGAAAATATTGGGAGCATTTTTCAAGATTCCGCTAACGAACATTCTTGGCGGAATAGGAATGAGCTATTTCAGCTGTGCGTATAGCCTTTTCATGCCTGTCTACGCTCTTACGGTAACGGGAGTTTCATCCGCAGTTGCACGGATGACGGCGCAGAGTATGGCTCTTGGAATGGCAGAAAACGCAAAAAAGATTCGCCGGACAGCACTTATTTTGTTTTCAGCCGCCGGACTTGCCGGAAGTATACTTACATTTCTGCTTGCAAAGCCGTTCAGTGTGTATTCGGTGAATAGTCCGCAGGCGGCAGCGGCAGTTGCAATGATATCGCCGGCTGTGTTTTTCGGATGCATAACAGCCGTAGAACGTGGATATTACGAGGGATTAAGCAATATGTATCCCACAGCGCTTTCACAGGTTGCGGAGGGTGTGGTAAAGGTATTCGGCGGATTATGGCTGTGCGGATATGTGACTGCGCACAGCGAATCAGTGATGAGATTTTTTCCCGAAATCACAGATGTCCGTGCGATAGCTGCCGCCGCCGGAATCATGGGTGTTACGCTTTCATCGTTGGGAGCAGTTCTTTTTTTTGCGGTATTGAGATTATTCAGCCGCCGTGAGATATCCGCCGAAAAAACAGTCATGAGCGGCAGACAAATAACTCGTGAACTGATCGGAACAGCGCTTCCGACGGGGATAAGTGCACTCGTAACGAATCTCACAGCACTCATTGATATGTGGACGGTAATTGGCTGTATATCGTACTTTGGGACATCTGTAAAAGCTCCGGCAGGAGTATCTCCGGAGGAACTTCCGCACTTTATATATGGTTCATTTGCAGGTATAGCGATTACCGTGTTCAATCTTGTTCCCTCGGTGACGAATATGCTTGGAAAGGGCGCACTGACCTGCATAACAGATCAATGGGAGTGCGGCAGCCGGAGTTCTCTTGAAAGAAGTTCTTCGCAGGCGATACTGACATCGCTTGTGATAGCGGTTCCGGCGGCGGCTGGAATGATAGTTTTAGCTCCGGAGATAATGACGTTTTTGTTTCCTCGACAGTCGGACGAGGTTGCCGTGTGTATAGATGCGCTTTGTCTGATGATGCCGGGAATGGTCTTTCTGTGCGTATCTTATCCGCTTTTCAGTATGCTTCAGGCGATAGGAAAGCCCGTACTTCCGCTGAAAATAATGCTCCTCGGGACGGCGGTAAAGCTTGCAGGAAATCTGGTGCTTATTCCCGTTATGGGAGTTGATGGAGCTGCCCTTTCCACCACTATCTGTTACGGAGTAATACTGGCGGTGTCGCTGACTGCCTTTGTGAGAGCATCCGGAGTACATATAAGTGCCGCTCCGTTTGTTGGGATAATCTATGCCGGAATCATGTGCGGAGGTACGGCATATCTTACGTCATCAATTGCGGAATCACACAATATAGGCGGCATAGCTGTAATAATTTTATCAGCGTTTACGGGCGGAACAGTGTATATCTTATCTGTGCTGTATGCCGGAAAAAAGCCTCAGAAATGTGAATGTACTGAAAGAGGGGATGCCTTGTAAGAGAAGGCATCCCCTTTGGATAAACCATTTTCAATTGTATGATTTTAAAATCATCCGGTGATATCATTATTTAGCAGGCTGAATATCATCGGGAGTTACTTCAACCTCGATAACTGTCTGTTTGTTGTTAGCGTTGTTCTGTGTGGGATAGAATCCTACAGTAAAGCTGTCGAGATCAGCCGGTACTTCAAAACCGGAAATAAATCCAGAAAATTTTCCTTTAGCCGGAACAATGATCGGATCCTGTGTAATAGCAATGTCCTTAAGATTGTTTTTTGCATAGAACATTGTTGTAAGATCAGATGTTTCCATAATGTTATCGCCGTGGAGGAGATAGAAGTTGTTAAGACTGCTGAGACTGTAATCCTCGTCAGTAGTGTTGGAGATATCAACATTGAGATAGATATACTTTTTGCCTGCTAAGTCTTCAACTTCAGCTTCGATAATAGAATTAAGCTTGAAGATGGTTTCGTTTGCGTCTGCTTCTTCTTCAATATCTGCGTTGATCTGATTTTCACCGAGAGCGGGGTTAAGAGTCATTTCCTGAGGAGGATTTTTTGTAGTATCCTCGTTTCCGGAGTTATTATAGTTCTCTGAATCAGAGATAGATTTGTCTGACTTGCTGCTTTTGTCGTCCTTTTCGCAGGCTGCGGATACGGACAGAGCCATAGCTGCGCAGAGAAGAAGTGCTGAGATTTTTGAAATTTTCATGTTTTTGCCTCACTTTTTAAGATGTTTTTTATTAGTATATCACAATAAGCGGAATGTGTCAAGTGGAAAATAATAATTACTTTCTGATTTTCATTGAGATATCGAAGCATTTAACGGAATGAGTAAGTGCTCCGAGCGAAATGATATCGACGCCTGTTTCTGCGACAGAGCGGATATTTTCAGCGGTAACGTTTCCGGAAGCTTCAAGGAGAGCGCGTCCGCCTGTAATTTCAACAGCCTGAGCCATTTCCACACAGCTCATGTTGTCGAGCATGATTATTTCGACCTTATTATCAAGAGCTTCTTTAAGCTCATCAAGAGTTCTTACCTCGACCTCGATCTTTACCGTGTGACCGATTTTTTCACGGAGAGCGGCTACAGCTGCTGTAATTCCGCCGTAAGCGTCGATGTGGTTATCCTTGAGCATTGCGGCGTCGGAAAGATTGAAGCGGTGATTTTTTCCTCCTCCGACAGTCACGGCGTATTTCTGGAGCGCACGGAGACCGGGAAGTGTTTTTCTTGTGTCGGTAACAGACGCATTTGTTCCGCTGACAAGCTCTACGCACTTATTTGTGGCAGTAGCGATGCCGGACATATGCTGGAGAAGATTGAGGGCAGTTCTTTCGCCTTTGAGGAGAGTGAGCGTACTTCCTTCAAGCTCAGCGATAATATCGCCCTTATTTACCTTTGTGCCGTCCTTGAGCAGGATGTTGAACTCGACATTTCCGCCGGCAAGCTCAAAAACACGCTTAGCGATTTCGATACCGCAGACAACGCCTGTATCCTTAGCGACATAGTAAGCAGAGCTTTTGTGTTCTTCGGGGATAAGGTTATCTGCAGCGGCGTCGATATAGTTGATATCCTCCATGAGGGCAGTAGTTATGATATTGTCGATATAGCATTGTAAAAGTTTCATAGTGATCTCCTTTATTGTGTTACTTCTCTGAGGATTATTTCGGCAACGGTAACGATTGATTTTGCAAGAACATAATCTGCGTCTACGAGATAATTTCCGGTAAGCAGATCCCTGCGCATTTCCTCAATGCGTTTAAGACCTTCTGAGGCTGCCTTTTTGTCTGGAATTACAAAGTGAGCCTGCTGCATAATATTTCTTGTTTCTGTGCGATAACCCTTAGGAATACGGCTGTTTCCGATGTGAGCGTCAAATTCAGCTTCTTCAAAGCTGTCGGGAGTTGAATCAAGACGTGAAGCGATAGTATCAGCGGCATGGCGTGAGAATACAAGAGCTTCAAGAAGTGAGTTGCTGGCAAGTCTGTTGCTGCCGTGAACGCCTGTATGAGAGCATTCTCCGCAGGCAAAGAGGTTGGGGAGAGTTGTTTCAGAGTTCATATCAACGTCTATGCCGCCCATAAGATAGTGCTGACATGGATATATCGGGATAGGCTCCTTTGTGAGGTCATATCCCTGTTCCATAAGATTCTTATATATCATAGGGAAGCGTTTTTTGAGAAAATCGCTGTCCTTGTAGCTTATATCAAGGAAAAACTCGGTGGAATTCTGTTTTCTTGCTTCCAGAATGATAGAGTGTGAAACAACATCTCTCGGTGCAAGTTCAAGACGCTTATCGTAATTGTGCATGAAGCGTTCTTTATTGCAGTTTAGGAGATATGCTCCTTCACCGCGGACAGCTTCAGAGATTAGGAAACATTCACGGGTTTCTTTGTTGTTGAAGGCAGTCGGGTGGAACTGGACGTAGCTGAGATTTCTGATTTTTGCGCCCATTTCGTAGGCAAATGTAATACCGTCGCCAGTAGCGATAGCTGAATTTGTGGTATATTTATAAACTCTGCCGATGCCTCCGGTAGCAAGGATCATAAAATGGCAGCTGCAGGTTTCATATGAATTATCGGGCATTTTCAGGAAAGCTGAATATCCTGTGGAAGTTTTTTTCACGTCGCACATAAAAGTGTTTTCCATAATTTCCACGTTATCGAGAGTCTGAACGTAGGCAAGAAGCTTAGAAGCGATCTCTTTTCCGGTGGAGTCCGCATGGTGGAAGATACGGTGGTGGCTGTGACCGCCTTCAAGTGTACGGTGATAAGAACCATCGGGGTTTTTATCGAAGTCAACGCCAAGGTTTATAATACGGTCGATATCCTGAGCAGCTTCACTGACGAGAGTGTGGACAGCCTCAACATTGTTTTTGAAGCCTCCGGCGATCATAGTATCGTTCTGATGATACTGAGGGCTGTCAGACGGCGAATTATAAACACCTGCGATTCCGCCCTGAGCGAGAGAGGAGTTGCAGAGATCAAGATCACGCTTGCAGAGAATGAGTATATTGAGGTGAGACGGAAGATTTATTGCGGCATAGAGACCAGCGGCTCCGCAGCCGGCGATGATGACATCATAGTTACGAGACATATGATCACGTCCTTTTTGCATGAAAGTTGTATAAATATATACTTATTTTATTATAACACATATTTATTAAAATGTCACTACCTTTTGAAAAAAAGGTGTAAGTTTTTGCAAAAAAAATAAACAGCCCTCAGAAAAGAGAGCTGTTTACCGTAGATTCTGTTAGAATTATTCAGCAACAGGAGCAGCAACAGGGCAAACGCCTGCACAAGCACCGCAGTCAACGCAAGTATCAGCGTCGATAACGTACTTTCCGTCTCCCTCTGAAATAGCACCTACAGGACACTCGCCAGCGCAAGCGCCGCAGCTGATGCAATCATCTGAGATTTTGTATGCCATAAGTATGCACCTCCGTATTATTTAAGAGCAACGCTCTTATTTAAATATATTGTAACATATTTTCTGAAAAAATCAAGATACTTTTGTTAGTCTTTGCTTACGGATCTCTGTTGTTCTGAGGGTTCCTTTTTCTCTGAAGATACGCATGAAGCGCCGGCAGCAGACCAGAAAATCGGTGCAAATGTAATATTGCTGCATCCGATAAGGAAGATAACTGCACCGCCGAGAGTCACGAAAAACAGAGAAGTATTCTCAGGTGACGTGGATTCCTTCATATTCCTGAAGCCGGCAATCAGAACGGGAATAATTATCAGCAGCAGAGCGATAAGGGAGGGGATGCCTCTTGTTGCTGCGGTGTAGAGGTATTCGTTGTATACCTTGTCAAAGGTTCCGGGATTAACGCTTGTTATATCAGCCATAGATTCAAGCTTTGCGCCTGTCGGGGAGGTGACAGTGTATATCTGAGGATATACGAGCTGTTCGGGACCTGTTCCTGTCGATGGGTGCTCCTTGATAATGTCGATAGTTTTTTTGTTGAGGTGGTAGTATACATCAAAGGTGTTGGTGATATCAATTGCACGTCTGTCGAAATCTCCGCTGGCGGAGGCTCTTTTATATGAATCGCCGGTCCAGAGAGTATATCCGTCGTTGAGCTTGTATTCCTTATAGGAGGAAGCAAGTCCTGCGAAACAGAGAACTACTGCGAGTGCTCCTGTTGCTATCGGCATTGCAAGGAAGAAGAGCGGCTTTTTATGGGCTTTTTTGATAGCTGCAGCGGAAACTGCGAAAATAAGAGCGATTCCGATACCGACAAGGCTCATGAGCGAGAAGGTATAGATCATTGCGAAGGTGAATAAGCATGAGCTTATCAGGCAGAATATCCGGCGCTTTTTCGAATTGTCAAGAACAAATGTGACTGCTGCTGCGATGAGAGCAAGGCTGAGTACCATTGCAAGGAAAATAGGCGACTGAGAAAGTCCGGATGCAGCGAAATTAAAGTTGATTGATATGTGCCTGTAATTTGAAAATTTATCGGTAAATATCTGGAGCATAGCGAAAACAGAGTTCACAAGACCAGCCGAGATGATTCCGTTGACAACAGCCTTGAGAGCCTTTTCACGCTTTATAGATGCTGCTGTAATGAAGAAGCAGCAGTAGAAGATGATAGCCAGAAGTCCTTCGCCGCGCTGCGGAAAGCCGTAGAATCCGACGTTGATATCGTAGGAATCGAGCATTGAAACTGTTCCCCAGCCGATCATCACTCCGAATGCGCAGGCAGGAAGCAAAGCTTTTCTTGCCACGAATTTCCTGATAATTGCGATAAGAGCCATTATCATGCAGAAAACGCCGGGGATAGCGAGACCTATTGCGGAGATCGAGTAGGCTGCGTCCGTAGTGATTTCCGGAGGGATGGTGAAAAGAGATACAGCAAGACAGGCTGCAATAATACCGAAGGCTGCTCCTTTTGAGTACTGTTCCTCTGTCATGTTGAGGATAAAATTCGATTTATCCGAGGTATTCATTATATTCTTAGCCATAGCTTGATACCTTTCTATAAGATCGTATTTGTAAAAAAGCGGACGGAATGAACCGTCCGCAATTTTCAGCGTTATTTAGCGTAGTCAGTAACTCTGCTTTCACGAATAAGATTAACCTTGATCTGTCCGGGATAATCCATTTCGTTTTCGATCTGCTGAGAGATCTGTCTTGCGACGAGAACCATTTTTTCATCGTTAATGATTTCAGGGATAACCATGATTCTGACCTCACGTCCTGCCTGAACAGCGAAGCATTTCTCAACGCCCTCGTAGGAAGTGCAGATTTCTTCAAGCTTCTGAAGACGCTTGATGTAGCTTTCGTAATTTTCGCTTCTTGCAGCAGGTCTTGCAGCAGAGATAGCGTCGGCAGCCTGAACGATGCAGGCGATAACTGTTTTAGGTTCAACGTCATTGTGGTGAGCTTCAACAGCATGGATAACAACGGGATTTTCGTTGTATTTCTTACATACGTCAACACCGATCTGAACGTGTGAGCCTTCGATTTCAGAAGTGAGAGCCTTACCGATATCGTGGAGAAGACCGGCACGGCGGGCAATATTTGCATCAACGCCAAGCTCGGAAGCGAGAACTCCGCAGAGCTTAGCCACTTCAATTGAGTGGTCGAGGACGTTCTGACGATAGCTTGTACGGAATTTAAGACGTCCGATAAGCTTGATAAGCTCGTGGTTCACGCCATGTACGTTAGTTTCGATAACGGCGCGTTCACCTTCCTGTTTGATGCGGTACTCGACCTCACGGCGAGCCTTATCGACCATTTCTTCGATGCGTGTGGGATGGATGCGTCCGTCAGCGATAAGCTTTTCGAGAGCGATCCTTGCGACCTCACGGCGGATCTGATCGAAGCAGGAGAGTGTGATAGCTTCGGGTGTATCGTCGATGATGAGATCGACGCCGGTAAGTGTTTCGAGAGTTCTGATGTTTCTGCCTTCACGGCCGATGATACGTCCCTTCATTTCGTCATTAGGGAGCGGAACAACGGAAACGGCGGCTTCTGACACCTGTTCTGCTGCCACCTTAGCGATAGCGAGAGAGATATAGCCTCTTGCCTTTTCGTGGCATTCGTCCTTGATCTGCTGTTCATAGGCAGCGACCTTGACAGCTTTTTCATGAACGAGATCTTCTTCAAGCTTTGAGATTATGTATTCCTTAGCCTGATCTTTAGTGAATTCAGAGATTCTTTCAAGAACATCGAGCTGACCTTTTTTGATAGCCTCAGCTTCCTTGAGTTTTTCATCAGCGGATTTGATCTTCTGATTGAGGATATCTTCCTTTTTTTCGAGGTTGTCGTTTTTCTTGTCGAGATTCTCTTCTTTCTGCTGCATACGTCTTTCCTGACGTGACAAATCTGCTCTGCGATCCTTGATTTCCTTATCAGCTTCTGTGCGGAGCTTATGGATTTCATCCTTTGCCTCAATAAGAGCACTTTTCTTTTTGTTGTCGGCATCTTTTCTAGCGTCTTCAACGATACGTTCTGCCTGTTGTTCGGCAGAACCTATGATAGATTCAGCCTGTTGCTTGCGCTTTTCAACGCCAGCTGCAACGCCTTTTTTATATGCGATGAATCCGGCGACAGCAGCGCCTGCAATGAGAGCCGCAATGATCAGAATAATAGCAACAATCAAGTCCATACAGTGCATTACCTCCTTTTTTAATAATTAATTTAATAATCTTGTATTATAAACCTATTACTAAAAGGCGGTAAATGCCGCATTATTTTATTCATTTAAATATATTGATTAAGATTCTGTACTGTACAAAATCTGTAAAACAGTTTGGACGTTCAACGTCCGTTGCAGATATACTGCGGAAAGCAAAGATTCCAACGGTATAGCTGCGAGGTTGTCTGAATCATATTTATACTGCGGAGGGCGATTGTTTATCTGTAGCCGCCTTCCGAGGATGATGTAAAACAAAGCCGCATAAACTGCCATAGTAATACTATGCAAATAAATACAACATAATTATTATACACTTTTTTAATGTGTATGTCAATAGAATTTTGTAATAAATGCAAGTAAAAAAATATATTTTTTTGAAGATAGTCTGCCGGTTTTTGTCAACGAATATCTGCTTGACATTTTGCTCAGAATAGTATATAATACGCTTAAGGAAAATGATTTATAGAATTGAGAATATGTAAATGATTCAAGGAGGAACAAAAATGAAAAAAGTTATATCTGCATTGATTTCTGCTGTCATGGGTATATCTGCTGTGATTATTGCGCCCGCACACGCAGTCGGTGAGACTTCTGGCATTGACAGCGTTGCAATTTTTGGCGACAGCATTGCTTCCGGATATGGTCTTGATCCTGAAAAGGAATATAACTACGGTCAGATAATCGGCGATTATCTCGACTGCAAGGTTGAAAACTATGCTGTTTCTGGTGATACTACTTTCGATTTGCTCGAAGATGTGAAGAATCTTTCCGAAGAGCAGAAAAACTTCATATCCGGCTCTGAGGTAGTTGTTATTTCTATCGGCGGAAATGATCTTATGCTGTATTCAGCAAAGAAGATACTTGCCTTTGCCGCAGACAACGGATTCCTCAACGAAGGCTACACAAAAGACAATATTCCCGAGAATCCCGACATTAGTGATCTTACGACATACATCAGTATAGATGCTGTTATGGATTTTGCTTCCACCGGTGCGGCTGCTCAGCTTAAGCTCGGCAGACTTCTTCTGGATTTGTATTCCAATTTGTGTTTTGATTCCGGAAATAACGAAAATTATATCAGTAAGGTGATGATTCCGAATATCACCGAGGCTGTAAGCATTATAAAGTCGCTTAATCCTGATGCAAGAGTAATTATCCAGAGCGTTTATCAGCCGCTTCAGTTATCTCCGGAGTATATGGATGAGAAGCTGACGGGTAACAAAGCGATTGCTGCAGGTATGGTGCGCCTGAGATTAGAGGCTATCCTTGACGACTACAGAACAAAGCTTGCTGCTATTGAGGGCGTTGAGATTGCCGATATCCTGAATGAATTCACATCGCTTTCGGCTGATAAAGAAGGTATAGAACAGGGATATGCATATTATTTCACGGATATACAGGCTTCCGGCGAGGAAAGAGATTTCCACCCCAATCAGAGAGGTCATCTTGCAATTGCAGCAGAGATACTCGATACTATCGGAATCCTCCATGACGATAACGGACTTCTGACAAAGGTTTACTGTAATCTGCCGTCTGCCGACAGCGAGATAATCTATCCTCATATTGCTCTTGATACCTATAAAAAGGTTGCCGGAAACTTTATGCTCGGCGATGTAGATTTCAATATGATTATCAACGGCTCGGATGCTACCTATGCTCTCAGAGAATATACCGTCCTCGGAAGCGATGGGGATACGCTGTTCTCGTCATCACAGAAGGCGGCTGCCGATATTGATAAGGACGGAATAATTACCGGTTCGGATGCTCAGAAGATCCTTAGCTATTATACCTATATTTCTTCCGGAGGAAAACTCTCAATGGAGGAGTTTCTTGCACCACAGGAATAATCTGCCGCTGTTAACGGCGATGTTCTTATAGGAGTTTTACAAGTTTTTATTGAGGAAAACCCTTTTGAAAAAGGGTTGTTCCTCAAACTCCTTTCCTAAAACTTTCAGTATTAAATTTCCGCCTGACATATCATACTCAAAGAGGAAACTTGAAATTTCTCTTTGTTTTCTAAGTATGATATGTCAGGCGGAAATTTTAGTATTAAAAGTCTTTGGAAGGGGGTTCGGGGGAGAACCTTTCCTCAGAAAGGTTTCCCCCGATAAATACATATAAAGTTCCTGTAAGAATACCACTGTTAACAGTGGAAAAATTATCTGATTTTAGCGCCGGCGGGGATGCTGTCGTCGAGGAAGATTACCTTCACGCCGTCGGGAGTATCAGCGGCACAGATCATTCCGAAGCTGTCAACACCGCAGAGCTTGCAGGGTTTGAGATTAGCGACAAGCTGGATTGTCTTGCCGACGAGATCTTCGGGAGCGTAATACTGAGCAATTCCGGAAACCACCTGACGTCCGCCCATACCGTCGTCAACCTGTAAGCAGAGGAGCTTCTTGGATTTCTTGACCTTTTCGCATGAAATAACCTTTGCGGCTCTGATTTCCACTTTAGCGAAGTCATCGATAGCGATTTCGGGAGCGAGGATGATTTCTTCCTTAACGGCTTCTTCCTTCTGAGCAGCGGCAGCCTGAGCAGCCATTTTAGCGTTAGCTTCTTCGATGAACTTTTCAGCGTCGATTCTTGCAAAAAGCGGAACAGGCTCGCCTACGGATTTGCCTGATTCAAGACCGCCGAATGATGCAAGGCTGTCGAGATCACGCTTTTCAGCGCCGATTTCGTCAAGGATCTTTTCAGAAGTTTCGGGCATAAACGGAGCAAGAGCGACACCGATGAAGCGGATAGCTTCGAGGAGGTTGTAAAGAACAGTTCCGAGTCTTTCCTTCTTGCTTTCGTCCTTTGCGAGAACCCACGGAGCAGTCTCGTCGATATACTTGTTAGCACGGCGTGCAAGGCTCATGATAGCGTCCATTGTGTCAGCCATGCGGTATTCGTCCATGTATTTTGCCACAAGAACGGGCATTTCAACAGCTTTTGCCTTGAGTTCGTCGTCTGTATCTTCAGAAGCAGCGGGAGCCATAATTTCGCCGTTGAAGTATTTCTTAGCCATAGCAACGCTTCTGTTTACGAGGTTTCCGAGAGTATTTGCGAGGTCGGAGTTATATCTCTCGATAAGTGATTCATAGGTGATAGAACCGTCAGAATTGAGTGGCATTTCGCTGAGGAGATAGTATCTTGCGCCGTCAACGCCGAATGATTCAACAACATCGTCGGAGTATATAACGTTTCCCTTCGACTTGCTCATCTTGTCCTCGCCGAAAAGGATCCAGTTGTGGCCAAAGAGTTTCTTGGGAATCTCAAGACCGAGAGCGTGAAGCATGATAGGCCAGTAGATTGAATGGAAACGCATGATATCTTTGCCGATAACGTGACAGTCACATGGCCAGTACTTGTTGAAAAGCTCAGAGGAGCCGTCGGGATCGTAGCCCATAGCGGTGATATAGTTTGAAAGTGCGTCGATCCATACATATATAACGTGCTTAGGATCGAAAGTTACAGGAATGCTCCATGTGAAAGTAGTTCTTGAAACGCAGAGATCCTGAAGACCGGGTTTGATGAAGTTGTTGAGCATTTCCTTTTTGCGGCTTTCAGGAACGATGAAGTCGGGGTTCTCCTCAATATAATCTTCAAGCCACTTCTGATATTTGGAAAGTCTGAGGAAGTAAGCTTCTTCGTTAGCTGGCTTTACTTCACGTCCGCAGTCGGGACATTTGCCGTCAACAAGCTGAGAAGCTGTCCAGAAGCTTTCGCAGGGAGTGCAGTAAAGTCCTTCGTAGGAGCTTTTGTAGATATCGCCCTGATCATAGAGCTTCTTGAATATTTTCTGAACGACTTTTTCGTGCTGTTCATCGGTAGTTCTGATAAATCCGTCATAGGAAATATTCATAAGCTTGCAGATAGACTTGATTTCAGCTGCAACACGGTCAACGTGTTCTTTAGGGGAGATACCCTCCTCCTTTGCGAGTTCTTCTATTTTAAGACCATGTTCGTCTGTTCCGGTGAGCATGAAAACGTCATAGCCCTGCATTCTCTTGAAACGAGCAACGGCGTCAGTGAAAACTATTTCGTAGGTATTGCCGATATGAGGCTTTTTCGACGCATAGGCGATAGCCGTAGTTATATAGAATGGTTTTTTTGACATGATGATCTCTCCAATCTTCAGATAATCCTTGGCAGCACCGTACAGATTGTACGATATTGCCTATTATTTCTATTATACACCATATTTAATGATTTGTCACGCTTTTTTTTAAGAAAACATAAATATCGCATAAATTTAAAAATATAATAATCTATTAACATATCGTTAAGAAAATAGATTTAAAATAATAACATAGAAAAACGGTTTTTGTGGTAATATTAAAATGACTAAATGCGAATGGCAATAATTGTTCTATGCGATATTCGGGAGGTGATCTGATGACATCTCAGACAGATTCTGAAGAAAAAGTAATAATAAACGTTGTAGATGATTTTGACGCGGCTATACAAGGGGCAGGTTATAACGGCCATTTCAAGGATTGGCGCAAAAATAAAGATAATCCCTTTGCGTTCAATTTTGAGAAAAATAGCAAGGAAAAAATTTTTAACGAGAGTCGTGGCTTTGAAACACTGTCTCAGACGGAAGAAGGAAAAAAAGTTCTTGGCGCTATAATGCGTGAAACCGGAATAATTATGCTTATTGTAATAGTGCTCCGTAATATTATTGGTAAGATTGCTGTCATATTCCTTGACGCGGTCGGGGTTGATATCCACACCAACCTTTTCAGTTCGGGAATTTACGGAGGCAGCACGGAAATCGTGACTATTACTGTAGTTCTTGCTGTTGTGACGCTCCTTTTGCCTGTAATGTATCTCCATAAACGAATAAAAATGCCAATGAAAGCCGGAATAATGCATACTGTCCGTGATTCGGCTGAGATTATCGGAGCGATAGGCTTCGCTATGGTCTTTTGTACTATCGTTTGTCTGCCGGAGGCTTACTCCAGCGAAACAAAGGATATCTATACATACTTCGCAGGTGCGGCAACTGACGTTTCCGTGTGGACTCAAAAGGATTTTGTCGTTTACACTATATTTGACGTTGTGATTCTTTCTATCCTTACTGAACTCCTTTTCAGAGGCGGAATTTTCTCAGCACTCCGGCAGTTCGGAGATGTGACGGCAATTGCTGTTACGACTGCAATGTCAGTACTTCTTACCGGAAACTTTTTTGCAATGCCGGCAGCTTTGCTCATATCTATTGTTTCTTCGATAGGAATGATCAGGAGCGGAACTATATTTACTGCGATAATTGTCCGCATCGTATATAAAATGTATCAGCTTGCCCTTGTTATTCTTGAGGTGGATACTTCGGCAAATATGATAATAACACGAAATATGTTTATGATATGCGTGTTTATGCTGGGAGTTATTCTTGCTGCGCTTGTTATGATCGTAGGCGGCAGAAAGAATAATCGCTATATGGTGACGTATAAATCTGAATTTTCTCAGTCTAAGCGGATCGCATATGCAGTGAGAGTATTTCCTTTTCCGGCAGTTGCAATGCTGTGTGTGGTTCAGGCTATAAGCGCTCTGATGTATTAAGGAATCAATATTATGGATGAATATATGAAACGTGCTCTGGAGCTTGCGAAAGAGGCAGCCGATGAAGGAGAAGTTCCGGTCGGAGCTGTGATCGTTCAGCGGAAAACCGGCAGGATCGTCGGTGAAGGCAGAAATATGCGCGAGTGCGCAAAAAATGCTCTTGCTCATGCGGAAATAATGGCTATAGATATGGCTTGTCGGACTCTAGGCGGCTGGCGATTGCCGGATTGTGCAATGTATGTCACGCTGGAACCATGTCCAATGTGCTGCGGAGCGATAATAAATTCGCGGATAGATCAGGTGATATTCGGGGCATATGACCTGAAAAGCGGCTCTGCGGCTTCTGTGCAGAGGATGTTTGATCTGCCGTATAATTACCGTCCGGAACTTATCGGCGGAGTAATGGAACAGGAATGTGCTGATCTGCTCTCTGATTTCTTCCGGAAATTAAGAGAACGTGGTAAGAAGTACAAAAAAATACAGAAATGAAAATCGGACGACCACATGGTCGTCCTCACTTTTTATATAAAGAATATTAATAATTACATTCTGATAAAATAAAAAACTCCACGATAATCGTGGAGTTTGGTGCGAGTGATGGGACTTGAACCCATACGTCGGTTGACACACGCCCCTCAAACGTGCCTGTCTGCCTATTCCAGCACACTCGCATATATTCTATTTCCTGACTGCTTTAATATTATAGCAGATAAAAAACGATTTGTCAACCCCTTTTTTGAAAAAAATCGAAATTTTTTGAAAAAATTTTTCGACTCAGAAAAGAATGCGTAAAACAGATAAAAAACGGACTCCGAAGAGTCCGTTTAGGGGAGAGGAAGTTGTCATTTTTATGCTTCAGGAAGCTCAGGTATGAGCTTTAGCAGGAATTTCTGGATAGCCAGAGCGTCCAGATTGGTAAGATTATCACCGACATTGGAAACATCACCGTTGATTAATCCCTGTACTGTGATATGTGATTTATCAGATCCGTTTATGCCGTATGAATCGGGATTACCGAGAGCCTGCATAATAAGTATAGCGTCAGAAAGTGCAACTGTTCCGTCACAGTTAGCGTCGCCGTAATCAGGCTTCATGGGCTGAGGTTCTGTGGTAGTTGTAGTTACAGTAGTTGTAACGGTAGTAGTTGTTGTCACAATGGGAGCAGCCTCTTCCTTAGCCATGACAGTATAATTGATAACATATCCGGTCATGCCGTTAGTGCCTAAATTAACGGAATCACCGCTTTTAACGTCCTTTTCATATACGTTGAAGGTTACATCGTTGCTGCTCTGTGCTGTCATGGAAGTTTTTGTCCATCCGTCAAGCCATGCAGGTACAGAATCATTTTCTTCAACTCGTGTATCAAGTAGAACGTATACTGTCATATTTTTTGCTGCAGAGAAATAACCCAGATCACCAGAAGCGTTTTTGGAATCGCAGGCTGTGAGGATAGCCTCCGAACCGATAAGCTCGTCGGGGAGAGCTGTATAAGTGAAATCACGGTCGCCGTAGATTGGGCTTCCAACGCCGATATTCTTTTCGATCTTCCAGTCAGGGCGGTTATCGGTGTCCTGAACGATAAGTCCCTTGATAAGATCGCCGTCTACAGCGTCGATTTTAAGTTCAACGATCCATTTCTGATCTGCACTGTCATTGCATTCCCACTGAATAGCGGTCGTGCCGTCGTCTTTGGAAGCCGCGCTGATACCTACGCAGCTTGCATCTCTTGTATTCTTAGTGCAGATAGTGTAGGTTCCGTCGTCATTTTTAACGAACTTGAAAGACTGAGCGTCGCTGTCAGTGTCAGTGTAGATACCGATATTTGTACCGTTATCAGTCTTGCCGTAATCGAGATCGAGCATAAATGTTTTTCCGTC
The DNA here is from genome assembly GCA_017461395.1 of Ruminococcus sp. Taxonomy (GTDB): domain Bacteria; phylum Bacillota; class Clostridia; order Oscillospirales; family Ruminococcaceae; genus Ruminococcus. The sequence goes on along the minus strand of JAFTYF010000015.1, from coordinate 32,146 downwards.
GCCGACCTCAGAGTAAATTTTGTAGTATCCGCCGCCTGCGTCAACGAGAGTCCAACCCTGACCTGAATCTGACTGAATAACATCAGTTCCTGCTGCGGCTGTTCCGCCGGCAACTTCGAGGTAAAGACCGCTGTTTACGTTCTTGAAGCGGTATTTTTCAGCTGTATTGAAGGCTGTTCCTGTTTTGGGAGGAGCAGCGATACCTGTTGTATTCACAACACCCTCAGGTCTTGCGGGAAGGTCATATCCTGTTCCGAGGAAGAAGCTTGTGTGAGGGGGCTGATTATATGCAGTATTCTGAGAGGAAACCTGCATACGGTACTGAGCGTCGTGCATGAGAGTTGTGATGCGGTAGTCAGTTGTGTAAGGTGAGCAGTAGATTCTAACGCCGTCATTTGAGGATTTTCTCACGATGAGTTCTTCACGCCAGTCGCCGAAGATATCAGCTGAGAGACAAGCGTTAGCCTTTGTTGAGTTGTTTGTTGCACATCCGTCAGTAGTAAGGAGAGTGTTTACGTTGTCAAGAGAAGTCATTTTTGTGATTGAAGCGGGAGCATTATCCTTACCGTCGAGAAGCTCACGTTCAAGGTCACCGTCCCAGTAGATGAGAGCGTTCATAGCAACCTTTGTGCCTGTAAGCTTGCTTCCGTCTGATTTCAGAATACCATCTGTATAAGAACCCCAGTATTCTGAACCGGCGTTTTCAGCGGTGATATTTCCGGCACCGCAGCGTCCTGTATCCTTAGGACCATCCTGGTGGAAGATTATCTTGCCGGTCTTGGCTTCTATAAGACTTACGCCCCAGCCAGAGCCTTTTTCTTCGTGGCATACCCAGAGTTCCTGACCTGATCTAGCAGGATCAAGATCGCTGAGATGCATGGCGTCGCCGTGGCCGAGATTTGTGCACCATAATGCCTTGCCGTTGTCGTCGATACAGGTAGCGCCTGTGAGGATTTCCTGTTTTCCGTCGCCGTCAACGTCAGCGGGCATACTGTTGTGGTTACCGTCGCCATAGCCGGCAGCAGAGCTGTTGTTTCCGGTATCGAAGAACCACTTCTTAACGAGCTTTTTGTTTTCAACGCCGTAGCAGGCGGCTGTCATTCGTGTATAGTATCCACGTCCTGTTACAACGCAGGGATGAACGCCGTCAGCGTACATTACAGAGCCCCAGAAACGGTCTACACGGTTTCCGTAGTTATCGCCCCATTTTGAGACTTCGCCACGCTGAGGCTCGTAATCAATAGTATCGAGAGCAGCGCCTGTAGCTCCGTCAAAGAGGGTGTAGTATTCCGGACCAGAGAGGACATATCCGCTGGAGTTGCGGTAATCCTTGGAAGCGTCGCCTATAACTTTTCCTGTACCGTCAACTGTTCCGTCGGCTGTTTTGCAGGTCATTTCTGCGATTCCGTCCAGATCGAAGTCTGCAACATAGAACTGAGTGTAATGTGCGCCGGCACGGATATTCTTACCGAGGTCGATGCGCCATACTCTTGTTCCGTCAAGTCTTATGCAGTCAATGTAGACATTGCCTGTAACTCCGTCCTTTGAGTTATCCTGAGAGTTATTCGGATCCCATTTGAGGAAAAGCTCATACTGACCATCGCCGTCTATGTCGCCTACTGACATATCATTAGGTCTGTATGTGATTCCTGAAGCCGTCGGAGGCTGGAGCGGGATATCGAAATAGCTGTTGTTTGAGATAAGACGGCAGTCGTCCGATTTTACTACCTTTCCGTCTGAGAGGGTATCGACACGGTAAGAAGATGTATTCTTTCCGTTTTTGTCAAGATAGCAGGTGGACTTGCCGCTTTCGCTTGTATAGATAAGTTCGCCGTCACGATAGAGGTTAAAGACAGCGTTATCATCGTCATTTGCAAGAAAACGCCAGCTTACCAGCATTCCCGAGCCAGTATTGATTGCAGACACGCCTCTGTCGAGATATTCGAGGACGTTTGTTGTCTGTGCGGCAGAGACATTGAGAGGGAGGGTTGTCTCTGCCGGTATGGATATAGCTGATGAACCGATAAGCAGTGCTGCTGCTGATGCGGTGATTTTTTTGATTTTTTTATTCATAAGTAATTCCCCTTATTGATAGATTTTAAACCGGTTAAAAATATCTATTGAATTGCCTATGTTTATATTATATATAATTTTTTTGCATTTCACAATACAATATTGTATCATTTTGAGAAGATTATTTTCAAAATCATAAATAAATGTGTAAAATAGTCTTGCAAAAAGCAGCGTAATATGATATAATAGTATACAGATGAAAGCGAAAGGAGGATACTATGAAAAAACGGCTTCTGACAGGCGTGATAATTACTGACTGTGATAATGTTTTTCAGGAAGAACTGCTGCGAGGTATTATATCGCAGGCATTCAAAAGCAATACCGATATTGCGATAATAACCACGATGCATAATTTCTTCTATGATACATCTCATAAAAATACCGATAAATATATATGTGATCTTGCGTTTTCTGATAAATTCAGCGGATTTCTTTATGCACGCAATACTTTTAGTGATGAAAAAATACGAAAGTATATAGACGATCTTCTTTTGATGTCAGGAAAGCCGGTAATGCTTCTGGATTCTTCCGGACACAGGTATTTTGAAGCTACTGCTATTGACGACTGCTCTGCCTTTGAAAAAATAACCGATCACCTTATTGAAGCTCATGGGTACAGAAAAATATACTGCCTTACTGGTCCGAAGGGGGCTTTTGTCTCTGAGGAACGTCTTAAAGGCTACAGGAATTCCATGAAGCTTCACGGTATCCCTGTTGAAAAATCATACTGTCGTTACGGAGATTTCTGGAAAGAATCCCCTAAAGCTCTTGCGGCAGAGATTATTGACGGTAAAATTGCACGTCCCGATGCTGTTGTATGCGGAAACGATGTCATGGCTATGGAGCTTGTAAGTGCTCTTGCTGCCGGAGGGATAAAGGTTCCCGAAGATATTGCTGTGACGGGCTATGACAACTCGGAGGAGGCACGGAGCTATATTCCGTCAATAACGACCTACAGGCGTCCTAATTTCCAGCTTGGTGCAGAGGCGTTCCGGCGGCTCTACAGAATAATTACCGGAAAGATATGCAGCATGATCCCGAATGAATACGGTTCTATATGTCTCGGCGGAAGCTGCGGATGTTCTGGAACGGACAACATTCAGCGTGAGGATACAAGACGCAAAAAGGTTGACAGCCAGCTGGAATCATATCTTCTTTACGGCGATATGCTTTTCGATATAACAAATACCGACAGCTTGTCCGTTTTTGCTGATAAGCTTGATAATTATACATATCTTATATACAAGCGTTCCAGAATGAGGATATGCCTGACGAAAAATTATATTGAATCCACTATGGGAATATACAACGATAAGCTCAGCTTTCACTGCGGTGATGAGATGAAAATAATCCTCTCAAAGGGCGTTATAAACAGAGAATACGACGGAATAAACGAATATTTCAGCTCAGCGGAGATACTTCCGGAATACAGCAGCGACAGAAAATATCCCATAGCTTATTATATATCGCCGCTTCATTATAATGATAACTTCTTCGGATACAGTGCAGTTTCATTCGGAAAGAATCCAATGTCGTACAGCAGTCCGTATCTTCAGTGGATAAATTATGTCAATGTAGCACTGGAGCAAGTCCGTATCAAGGGTATCCTTTCAAATAATATTCTTAAAAGCAATATGTCAATGCTCTACGATAGTGCAACAGAGCTTCTTAACAGAGGCGGCATAGAACAGGAGCTTCTTAGTCACCGAGAATTCTTCGGAAGCGATGATGCTGCGGCGATCATCACCATTGAGCTTGCCGGTATAAATAAGATATACTACAGCAGCGGCGAGGAAAAATGCAGCAGTATTCTGCGCTCTTTTGCCGATCTTTTGAAAAAATGCGTCAGGGACAGCGAAATATGCGGCTTGTGGAACAATAATACCCTGTGCGTGATATCCCGCGACAAGAAACGTGCCGGAGAAATATTTGAGTTCTTCCGGAACGAGGTCGAGGAAAGCCGTTTTTCCGACAATAACTTCAATATAGATTTTTCTGTCGGGCTGTACAGCGTTGCTCTCACGGAGGAAGTGAATTTCGGCGGAGCTGTATATCAGTCTATGGTGAACAAGGTGTTCAGCTACAATAATACGGAAAATCTTGAAAATCCGCAGTATGAAAAACTCTGCGCCCTCAGAAGCAGTATCCGAAAGGATCCTGCATATCCATGGAAAATAAGCGAAATTGCTGACAGCCTCTATCTCAGCAAAAGCTATCTGCAAAAGATTTATAAGAACTTTTTTAATAAGAGTATAATCGAAGAAATGATTGAATTCAGAATTGATATGGCACGAAAACTTCTTGAAGAAACTCAGCTGACTGTTACCGAAATTTCAAGAAGATGCGGATATTCTTCGTATAACTACTTCGTCCGCCAGTTCAGGGCAAACGTCGGCTGTACACCCGTCGAATACCGTGAAAATTCAATGAAATCATAAACCACTGCCATCTAGTAATTGTGATTCTCTTACAGGAGTTTTACACGTTTTTATTGAGGAAAAACCTTTTGAAAAAGGGTTTTCCTCAATAATGCGCTTAAATTTCTATAAGAAAAACACAGTTATTATACGGCGGTGATTTTTTATTTCACGAATATTTCACGTTGTATACCGATATTGCCTTCAAGTTGGTACGTTACAGTAAAAGTAAGGGAATCATCAGTATTTGTTTCGGTGATTTGTCTGTCAAGTATCTTTTTATCGTGCAGAAAATTCTTTTCATACAGATATATTTTCTGCATAAGCCGTTCAGAAAGTTCTTCTTTTGTAAATGTCTGCGGCTTGATATTTGTTTCGGAAAGTTTTTCCTTTTTGATACCGATAGGAAGCTGTTTTCCGAATATTTTCAGATAGCTTTCAGTTCCCTCCGAGTCGTAGTCTTTGAAATCGGATTTGCCGATATACATAGGTATTTCAAGGCTGAAAAGACAAAGCCGGCGTTTTGTTTCTGTTTTTCCTGTGAGAATTCTTTCGTCTGTACTGTATTCGTCGGTGAAAGTCAGTGTTTCCTCATATATGCCTCTTATCTCGCCCATTGCATGATGAAGCGTACTGTGACCTGTGTCATCCGTCGTAACGCCTGTAATGAGAAGTGTTCCGGCTGGAACATAGTCCCCGACCTTGTGCATGAGCATTCCGTCATATACTGTTGTGCAGGTTATTCGGGCGTCCTTTGACGAAATAATGTTGCACGGAATTCTTTTCAGTTCAGTTTCCGGTTTTTCAACGATTTCCGTAACATCCACAACAACACGGTTTCCGGTATGGCGGATAGCCGCCCATGATACGCCTTGAACCATGACACGGAGCTCATTTTCGCAGCGGTGGAAATTAATGCTGCTGATAGGAGTTCCTTTTTTGATATCAAGTTCTTCGAGAGCGGCAAGAATAGCCTGATCGCTGACCTTTGAATTTCCGTTTATTTCGATAGTTACCACCACGTTTGAGAAATAAAGCGCTGATATCGTAACTATCAGGATTCCGAAAAGAATACCAAAACGCTTCCTGTAGCGGCTGAGCTTCAGGGAAAGTGTTTCGTATTCAGCGCATGAAAGAGAAATTCCGTACAGTGACGCAAGCTCTTCTGTTTCTTTAAGGTCGCATCGTCGTATATCGGCATATAGTACATCCTTTTTGACATATTGTCCGCTGCATTTCACGGAACTGCTGTGAAGTGCGTTTATAAAGCCGTAAAGATCATTTCCGGCAGCGTTAATTCTTATCCTTCCGGATATTCTGTTTTTCATTTTCCTTGCTGCCCCTTTCGATAAATTCCACTCGTGATATTTTTCCTCTTACGATAAGTCCCTTTGCCTTGAAATCATAGGCACGAAGATCATTTCCCCATATCTGAATGTAAAGTGCTCCGGAAACAAGCCGCATGAAAATCTCGTTATATTCCTCAATTCTCTTGCAGTTTTCAATAAGAAGCTCCTTGTTGCAGTCGAAATATATCTGCGGATTGAGATAAAACGTATCCAGTCCTTTTTCCTTTATCCTGTTGAACAATCATATCCACCCCTTATGAGTATAATTTTCTCTTACAAATAATATGATTAATCGGGTGATCAATATGAAGAAATTAAAGGAAAAAGGTATAATCTGCCTGAAATCGGCAATTCTTCTGACTGCCGTGTATTTTTGCGCTGCAGAAACTGCTCTTGTAAAGCCGGCAGTATCTGACGGAATAGAGCGCTGCCTGACGGTAGTTATTCCGTCGCTGTACGCAATGATGATAGCTGCCGTGATGATTACGAAAAGCGGTGTTTTAAGCTATATTCCTCGGTTTGCCGGCAGTATCGGCAGAATTGTTTTCGGAATGGGCGGAGAAAATCTTGCAGTTTTTGTATTCAGTATGTTTGCCGGATATCCAGCCGGAGCTAAAATGATAACGGAGCAGTATTCGTCTGGGAATATCTCAGAAAAGGAAACCTCTCTGCTCTGCGGAGTATGCTTCGGAGCAGGGCCGGCATTTATAATGGGATGCATATCCGGAACACTTTACGGATCCGCTGCTGCCGGAAAAATTATCATAATTTCTACGATATCGGCAAATATTCTGACAGCTTTTGCGATATCTTTTTTTCTACGGAGAAGCAATACTGCCGGGAATTTTAAACAGCGGCAGATCAATATAAGCGGCAGTCTGCTTACAGGATCAGTAGTTTCTGCCGGCAGGACAATGGGCGAGCTTTGCTTCATGATAACGGCTTTTTCCGTGATAACTGCGATGCTTGGTCATTTCGGAGTGATTTCCACAGCAGCTGGAATTTTCTCGGACTTCACAGGATTCAGCAGAGAAGTCTCGGAAGCATTTATATCTGCGGTACTTGACATAACGGCAGTACGAGGGCTTCCGGCAGACAATTATGCGCTTCTGCCGTGGATATGCGCACTTGTTTCATTCGGCGGAATATGCGTATTATTTCAGACAGCGGCGATTATTGCCGGACGTTTTTCGCTCAGGAAATTTATTTTACTGCGCAGCATCGCATCTGTACTCAGCTTCTGGATATGCCGGCTGATAATGCCATTCATGCTCAAGGGCGAAATAGTTGCTGTTTCGTCGGTAAATATCGGCACTTACAGTGCGGCTTCACCCATACCGTCGGTAATGCTTCTTCTCATGACATTTATAATAATGGCTGAATATGACAAATTAGTAAAAATTCCAAAATAGTATGGAAATTGCGTGAAAAGTGTGATATAATAATAACGTATCACTTTTCCGGTAATTATACCATTGCCGGAGAGCAGTATATTAATTACGAACAGGAGTGTTACAGCCAATGAAATATAACAGAACAGAGCTTGCCGAGAATATCGGTTATTCATCTGTGATAGATGAAAAGTTTAAAACGAGCTTTCTTACGGTAAGATTTATCACCGTTCTTGAAAAAGAAACTGCAGCAGCAAATGCTCTTGGCATCAGTGCATTATCATCTTCAAGCAAAAAATATGACAGTATAGCAAAGCTCAACGAGAAGCTTTCGGCGCTTTATGGAGCTTCACTTGTCAGCTTTACGAGAAAAAGGGGAGATATCCAGATACTCGGAATGTCATCCTCGTGGATAAACAGCCGCTTTGCCATTGACGGCGAAGACCTTGACGGCGAAATGCTTGAGATTATAAATGGATGTATTTTTGATCCTAACGCAGAAGGCTGCGAATTTGAAGCTGATTCCTTCCGTATTACAAAAAAAGATCTCCTCGACCGCATTGACGCAGAGCTTAACAATAAGCGTGGATATGCGATTTCAAGAGCGTCTGAGGTTGCCTTCAAGGGTGAGCCGGCTGAGAATTCCTGTTACGGAACGAAGGAAACAGCAGAAGCAGTTTCATCAAAAGACGCTTTTGCTGCATACAAAAGGCTTCTTGAAACAGCGCAGATCGAGATATATTATATTTCCTCTGAGGAAAACGAACGTATTCCTGAAATGTTCCGCAGGGCTTTCGCTGATGTAAAGCGTGCGCCGGTAAAAATTGAGTTTGAGGCAAAAAGTCCTGTCAAGGCAGAGCCGGCAGAAGTTTCTGATGAGTTTGACGTAAATCAGTGCAAGATGGTCATGAACTTCAAGTCTGACTGCACAGATAAATATGCTCTTAAATATGTAAGTACGATTTTCGGCGAAACACCGGTATCTAAGCTTTTTGTCAATGTCCGTGAAAAGCTCAGCCTGTGCTATTACTGCGCCTGCCGTCCGGTAACTTCAAAGGGAACTCTTATGGTTGACAGCGGCGTTGAAAAAGACAATATCGAAAAGGCTAGAACAGAAATTCTTGCGCAGCTTGATGAGATATGCAATGGAAACATCACTGACGATGAAATTCAGAGCGCAGTACTTTCCTTTGAAAATGCGCTTTCTCAGATAGGAGATACGCCTTCCTCATACGAAGCATATTACTTCGACCGCTTCTGCTATGGAGAGATTATGTCTCCCGCAGAACAGCTTGCCGAATACAAGGCGGTTACAAAGGAACGCATTATCGAAGCGGCAAAATCTCTGAAGCTCGACAGCGTTTATCTTATGCTCAATAAGGAGGCTGAATAATGGAAAAGAATATCCTTACAAGTAAGAGAACAGGTGACAGCTGTATTCATGTGAAGCACAGCAGCGGTCTTGATATCTATATATGCGAAATGCCCGGATTCAGCAGTGTTGAGGCTCTTTTCGGAACAAAATACGGCTCTGTCAACACCATGTTCAAGATGCGTGACGACAAGGAATATACCGTTGTTCCCGAAGGAATTGCACATTTTCTGGAGCACAAGCTCTTTGAAAACGAGGACTGCGATGTCTTTGAGCTTTATGCAAAGACAGGCGCAAACGGAAATGCTTTTACTTCCTTTGACAAGACCTGCTACCTTTTCAACTGCTCCGCAAATTATCAGGAATCACTGAAAATTCTCCTTGATTTCGTTCAGAAGCCGTATTTCACTCAGGCTACTGTTGATAAGGAGCAGGGCATAATCGGTCAGGAAATAAAAATGACAAACGATAATCCCGAATGGCGTGTGTTCTTCAATATGCTCCGCTGTATGTATCACGAGCATCCCGTAAAGATAGACATTGCCGGAACAGTCGAGAGTATCGCAAAAATTGACGCTGATCTGCTCTACAAATGCTATTATACGTTCTATAATCTCAATAATATGGTTCTGTCGATAGCCGGAAATATCAAGGCTGATGAGGTTCTTGCAATATGCGATGAATGTCTCAGACCATGCGAGGACAAGGGACTTGAAACAGTATTCCCTGATGAGCCGGATACTGTTGTGGAGCCGGAAATCTACGAAATACAGCCGGTAGGAGCACCTATATTCCACATAGGCTATAAGTGCCGTCCGTGCAGCGGTCAGGAGCGTCTGAAAAAATCTATGGCAGCCTCACTTGCCGTTTCACTCATAACTGACGCTTCAACTGATATGTACAAAAAACTCCTTGACGATGGGGTTATAAATTCAAGCTTCGGCGGAGAGGTTTTCGTCGGCGACGGATATTTCTCCGTGATATTCAGCGGAGAATCAGCTTCCCCTGAGATCATCCGTGACAGTATTAAAAAAGAAGCTGAACGCCTTATCAATGAGGGCATAAACGAAAAGGATTTCCAGCGTATAAAGAAATCTGCATACGGTATGTCTATCCGTGAGCTTAACAATGTTGAGGTTGTTGCAAATCTCATGATAAACGCTCACATGGAAGGTGCAGGACCTTACGATTCAATAGAAGTTCTTTCAGAAATGACATCGCAGGATGTACTTGATTTCATCCGCAGCGAATTTGATCCTGACAAGCTTGTAATGTCGGTTGTAAAAGGAGAGTGAATTAAGTGAAGGCAGTTGAAAGAATTGAGGATCTTAATAAAATTTCCTTTCCAAAGCTTGGCTGGGAATTCAATATAGATCCTACGGCATTCAAGATAGGAAGTCTTGAAATACAGTGGTACGGAATTATTATCACACTCGGACTTGTACTCGCAGTGCTTTACTGCATACCAAGAATGAAACGTTTTGGTATTGATTCAGACAGAGCAATTGATGCAGTTATCGGCGGAGTCCTCGGCGGAATCGTTGGTGCAAGAGCTTACTATGTTATTGCTGAATGGGATGAATATAAAGGCAATATCAAGGAAATATTCAATACCCGCGGCGGCGGTCTTGCGATCTACGGCGGAATTATCGGCGCCTTGCTTGTGGGACTTCTGATATGCAGAATCCGGAAAGTCAAAGCACTTCCTATGCTTGACGTTACGGTTCTCGGATTCCTGATAGGACAGGGTATCGGACGCTGGGGAAACTTTATCAATCAGGAAGCATATGGTTCAAATACTGACAGTCTTTTCGGTATGACAGGCGGAAGAATCCAGTCAGAGCTTATGTGGGAAACCACCTATCTTGATGGTAATATGGCTCAGGAGGGCATTGAGGTTTTCGCTGATTATGCCGTTCATCCATGCTTTTTGTATGAATCGCTCTGGTGTCTTCTCGGATTTGTAATTCTTGCGTTTATCTCAAAACACAGAAAATACGACGGACAGATATTCCTCATGTACCTCGGTTGGTACGGCGCAGAAAGATTCGTTGTTGAAGGTCTGCGAACAGACAGCCTTATGGCAGGAAATATCAGAATATCACAGCTTCTCTCTGCAGTAATTTTCGTTGTATCGGTAATTCTTCAGATAGTGATATTCTTTAAACGCAGGAGAGATCCCGAAGCATTCGTGCTCTATGCAAATACGGAAGAATCAAGACAGCTTATCGAGGAATCGCGCAGAAAGCGTATGGGCGTTCCTGCCGAAGACATACACCTCAGCGTTGACGATGACTTTGAGGAGGAATTCTCTGACGAAGATATTGACGATGAGGATGACGAAGATGCAGACGGCGGCGAAGCTGAGGTTACTCAGGAAGAACCACAGAAAATAAATGATAATGAAAATAAGGAGGATAAATAAAATGGCACAGATTATTGACGGAAAGGCAGTTTCAGCTGCTGTAAAACAGGAGGTTGCTGAGGAAACAGCAAGACTTAAGGATGAAAAGGGACTTAAAATAGGACTTGCAGTAGTTATCGTGGGTAATAATCCGGCATCAAGAGTTTATGTAAACAATAAGAAAAAGGCTTGCGAGGCTGTAGGCTTCCAGTCTTTCGAGTATGCTCTCGATGAAAATACTACTCAGGAACAGCTTCTTGATCTTATTAATGTACTTAACCGTGACGTAAGAGTAAATGGCATTCTCGTTCAGCTTCCTCTGCCGGCACATATCGACGAGAAAAAGGTCATCGACGCTATTTCTCCCGACAAGGACGTTGATGCTTTCCATGCAATAAACGTAGGTAAAATCATGATCGGCGAGTATGCATTTCTTCCCTGTACACCGGCAGGCGTTATGCGCCTTATCGAAAGCACCGGAACTGAAATTTCAGGAAAGCAGTGCGTTGTAATCGGCAGAAGCAATATCGTGGGTAAGCCTATGGCAATGCTTCTTCTTCACCAGAGCGGAACTGTTACTATCTGCCATTCAAGAACACAGAATCTTAAGGAGATATGCCTCGGTGCTGATATTCTTGTCGTTGCAGTCGGAAAAGCAAACTTTGTTACCGGTGATATGATCAAAGAGGGCGCAGTTGTTATTGACGTTGGCATGAATCGCCTTGAAAATGGTAAGCTCTGCGGAGATGTTGAGTATGAGTCAGCTGAGAAGAAGGCTTCTTATATTACTCCTGTTCCCGGCGGCGTTGGTCCCATGACTATCGCAATGCTTATGAAAAATACCCTCACAGCTGCAAAACAGCAGGCTGGTTTAGAATAATCCATATAAAAAACAGCCCTTTATGGGCTGTTTTTATTTATGTGTAATATAATTCAAAAGTGTTATTCAGCAGCATTTTCTGCAGATTCTGCACCATATCGTTCAGCGAGACCGTTGAGAGTACCGACGAATTTCCAGCCGTCGCCTTCAACCTTGACAAGACACGCTGTATTAGGCAGTTCATTGCCATTATAGTCGATAACGTTAAATTTAAAATCATATCCCTCAGTGACATGAAGTGCGTTAACTACAACACCTCTTGTTGCAGTAAAGTCAATGAGATACTGTTCAGCCCAGCCGAGCTGTTCTTCGGTCAGTGGGGTAGAGCTTTCTATGTTAGTGATAGACGGAACGTGTTCACTGAGATCGAGCATCTGATTTTTTCCGTTATTGTAATCAACGACAAGCTGACGGTATTCATTTTTTGCGATCATGTCGTCGATCATCTGCTGAGTGTACATATAATTGAAAGCAGCTTCGCCGGCATCTCTGGTGTAGTTTGTTGTAAAGAAGTCCTTAAGAGCTTCTTCGCCGGAAAGACCTTTCTGTGCTTCGCCGTATGTGATCGTATTTCCGGTATCATCGTTGTTTTTCTTTTCGCACGAAGCGCCGCAGGCTATCATAAGACAGCAGGTGAGAATTGACGATAATGCTTTTTTCATTTTAATTTCTCCTTATTAATAGAGTCTTTCAACGGTATACCCCTTATCTTCAAGCAGAGCAGTTACGCCTTTGTCTCCGGCGAAATGGAGTGCACCTACCATAAAGAAGTAGTTGTCACCGTTTTCGATAAATTCAGCAGCTTTGTCAGCCATACCTTCATTTCTCTTGTAGAGCATGATATCGTTGTATGCTGCATAGTCATCAAGAAGTTCTTCAGGGATTCCCTCTGTATCGTTAGCAAGAACTTCAAGACCATCCATATCGCCTGTTGCCCACATATCATAGAGCTGTCCGAGAGCCTCAGCTGTTTCTTCGAGATTTTCAAGATCTTCAGGGATCTGTCTGAGGCAGTAATCAGCATATTCATCGGAATAACCAACCATAGCCTGAGACTGAATTTCAAGAGTTTCGATGCTGACGATTTCCTTGCCGTCCTCTGCCGCCATATCAAGGAATCTTGAGTCTACGCCATCTGTAGAGAGATTTTTAAAGGTCGTCATAGCGATAGTTTCGATTTGATTTATCCAGAATCCCGGCATATATACATCAAGCGCACTTGCATACATTCCGAGCTCAGAGAGAGCTGTTTTGCCGGCTTCGTATGCTTCTTCGGAGATATGGTCGCTGATCGTCGTGCCGTCAGTGTAGACCATATTCATAAGAAGTTCCTGTGCAACAGATATTTTTTCCAGTTCACGGATATCATATTCTACAGCGATACCGTCGCTGTTTTCGTAAACGTCGAGGAGATAGTCAGGCATTGAGAATTTTTCTTCGCTGACAACGTGAATCGTTCCCATAAGATAAAGTTCGTTTCCGGTATCAGGATCGGTAGCCTTCCAGAGGGCAGGCTCAGTAGTTTCAGCGGTGATGTAATCGTTTATGTCGATATTTGTACCGTCTTTTTTATCGTCAGTTTTCGCAGCTGTTGTATCTTCTTCCGGCTCGGTTTCTTTTTCGGTTTCAGTAGGTTCTTTGGTTTCCTTTTCTGCGGAAGCTGTTGTTTCTGTCTCAGATGAGGAATTATCCTTGCTGTTTGTGTCAGAAGAATTATTGTCTGCTCCGCATGAAGCAAGCGTAAGGAGCATTGCCGATGTAATAAAAAGTGCTGTAATTTTTTTCATTTTAATAAATCCCTTTCATGGCAAATAAATTTACAGGAGTTCCCTATAAACTCCTGTGTTATTATTTTAACACAATACTGTTGTTTTGTCAAGTAACGAAAAAATCCCCCGATATATTAAGGGACGGTCGATAAAGAAGTTTTATCGCATGTACCGAAAGGGTGTGTAGGAAAATCCTACGCAGCCTTTCTTTTTTTGTCGTAAACCATACTGTCAGCAGTAACCGTTGCTGTCATAACATTGAAACGGAAACAGATATCAATCTGCTGTGTTCTGTGTCCGCTTGACTTGTCGGGTGCGTATACGACAATCTTTTCAACAAATTCGTGCATAATTTCTGGAGTGAGCTTCGGGATTTCGGAATACTTGCGTACAATCCCAATAAACTGAGCAGTGTCAGCATCCTTCTGCTCAGCTTCATAATTCTTCGACATCATCTCAAAACGCTCATCTGAAATCTTGCCACTCACATTATCCTCATAAAGTCTTGTAAACAGCTTGTCCAGTTCCGAAACTCGCTTTCCTGACTGTCCCTTCGCCTTGAAAACTGCCTTAATCTTCTTTGAGCGGTCACGGGCATACCAGTCATTAAACACATTCTTGAAAACCATCATTTCGTTCTCGCTGCGCAGAGTGTCAACATTATCATTGATAGCGATATACCGAACATCATAGTCAGGCAGTATCATTTCAATATACTGACCCGTCATCAGGTAATCTCTGCCGAAACGTGACAAGTCTTTAGTTATAATAGTACCGATTTTGCCCGACTTCACATCTTCCATCATTCTCATAAAATCAGGACGATTGAAATTCGTTCCGCTGAAGCCGTCATCAACATAAAAAACTGTGTCTCCGAGTCCGTTTTCATCAGCATATTTCTTTAAAATTGCTTTCTGATTGGTGATTGAATTACTCTCACCATCGAGCATATCGTCGTTGCTCAAGCGACAATAAAGAGCCGTAATCTTGTCTGTAAACATAACCATTCCTTTCCGACAATTACGGCGGCTAATGTAATTACATTATACCATAATCGTCATAAAAAATCAATACTTTAAAGTGGTAAAATTTTGTTTTTTCATAAAGTCGTGAAACGGTTATGCCGCTTGTTTCTTAATATCACGCTCTATCAATCGACGCACTACGTCGGAAATATTTTCTTTACAATTGGGTGTGAACTTTACGTTCACGATATATGTCGTATTACCGATTTTGTATTCGGTTGCAGATGTGATATCCTTTTGCATATGCGCAAGCCTCCTTCCTTTTAAAAATATGAAACTCATAATTCTATCCCGTCCTTTCTCTGTGATTTTTTACGGAAGCTGAGAATATATCTCCCGAAGAAGCTCCCAGATTTTCTCCTGATTATTTTTGAGTTCCTGCATATCTTCGGCGTAGATATTATTCGTCGCATTGATACGCTTGGCAATCTGATTGATGTTCTTGGAAACGCCGTGAATGTCCTCCAGCATTTTATCGAAACAGCTTAAATCAACATTCAGCAGATAACCGCCCGTTGCAATTTTCCGAAGATAAGTAGACATATTTTTCAGTCCGACAAGCTCCATTCGTTTCTGAATTGCCGCCTTCTCTTTGGCTGTTACGAAAAATCTGAGCAGAATATCTCTCGTTCTCTTTGGCATAATAATTCCTCCTGTAAATTTGTTTTTTCAAAAATATTTCATCGGCAGAATTGCCGATTTTCATTCAAGGGGTTTGGGTTGTCTCAGCTGTCGCCTCGGTCGGTGCTTCTGCTTCGCAGAGGTCTCCGCCGGAGACCCGCACCCCAACAAGTTTTTTGCGTTTGTCTGCGCTGACGTTTTTCAGAGAAAATCAGACAGTGTAAAGACAATCGCTATGCTTGCTGTCAACTTTGCGAAGCGCAGCGAGCTTGAACATTTTTTCAAAGATTTCATTTACAAAGCGATACGCTTTTTTGAATATTTCTGAGTTTTATCGTTTCGTTAAAACTCATTTTATCTGTCAGGGCTCATCCAAAACGTGCTACTCCTTTCAAAGGAAGCGGTAAAACGCCGCTCCGTTGCAACAGATTTATAAACCACTGTCGCAGTTTGCGACGGTGGTATGAATGGCTCTGTGCTGATGGTAAAAAGACGAGTCTTGTATAATTTTAAGCGGAGTATGTGCGTTGACACAGCTCTGCTTTTTATGATAAAATTTTCTTGTAATGCTCAAACGCAAACAAAACTTTAACATTTCTGTGTTATTATAAAGAAAAATCATCGGAGGTAAAGCGATGTTTAAGATATTAGTGGTTGAGGACGACCGTGAAATGAATAAAACTGTCTGTACTTTTCTTAATAACAGTGGCTACAAAGCAACAGGCTGTCTATCGGCAAACGAAGCCTACGACGCTATGTATGAAACTGTGTTTGACCTTATCGTTTCGGATATTATGATGCCCGAAATTGACGGTTTTGAGTTTGCAAAAACAGTACGCTCGCTGAATAACGAAATTCCTATTCTCTTTATGACAGCAAGGGACGATTTCGCCTCAAAACAGCGTGGCTACCGTGTGGGAATTGACGATTATATGGTCAAGCCCATCGACCTTGACGAGTTGTTCCTGCGTATCGGAGCACTTCTCCGACGTGCCAAAATTGCGTCAAGCAGAAAACTTGAAATAGGAAGCTTTGTTATGGACGCCGACGAGCACACGGCTTATCTCGGTGACGAGGAGATACCTATGACGACAAGAGAATTTTCCATTCTCTACAAGCTCCTCTCATATCCGAAAAAGACTTTCACACGCACTCAGCTTATGGATGAATTCTGGGACGCTGATACAGAGTCAGGGCCTCGGACAGTTGACGTATATATGACTAAACTCCGCAGTAAGCTTTCGGAGTGTAATGACTTTGAAATTGTTACAGTACACGGACTTGGATACAAGGCGGTGATAAAGTGAATTACAGAAAAATTCTTCACGGCATAAGCAACTGGTTTGTGTTCTTTTTCATTGCAGCATTTGTTGTAACCTGCTGTATGATGCTTTTTATTACTGTAATGTCAGATACCATTGGTATTGTTCTTACAGAAGAAAACATTTCTCAGGCTGCAAAACTTACATTTGGTAACGTGCTTCTTATCAGCCTGCTTTTCACAGTTATTGACGCAATACGCCGCAGACTTATGGTTGAACGTCCCACAAAGCGTATTATTTCCGCAGGCGAAAAAATCACAAGCGGAGATTTTTCCGTGCGTATAGAGTTTTTCGGGGACAATTACGCATACGAAAGCTTCAACAGCATCATTGACTGCTTCAACAAAATGGCAGAGGAATTAGGAAGTGTTGAAACTTTACGCACTGACTTTATTGCCAATGTTTCCCACGAGCTTAAAACTCCGCTTGCTGTAATGCAGAACTACGGAACAATGCTTCAATCTCCCGATTTGCCCGATGAAAAGCGTATTGAATACGCAAAGGGAATTACTGATAATTCACGCAGACTTGCAAGACTTATCACAAATATACTGAAACTCAACAAGCTTGAAAATCAGCAGATTTTTCCCGTATCGAAAAGATTTGATTTAAGCGAACAACTCTGCCAATCACTTTTACAGTTTGAAGAAATCTGGGAGCAAAAAAACATTGAAATTGAAACGGAAATCGAGGACAGCGTTTATATTAATTCCGACTCTGAACTGCTTTCTCTTGTCTGGAACAACCTGTTTTCCAATGCGTTCAAGTTCACTGAAAACGGCGGAACTGTTTCCGTTTCACTCTCCGCAGATGATGAGTATGCAACAGTAAAAATTTCTGATACAGGCTGTGGAATTTCCGCAGAAACAGGCAAACACATCTTTGAAAAATTCTATCAGGGAGATACTTCCCACGCTATGAAGGGGAACGGTCTGGGACTTGCACTTGTAAAGCGTGTAGTTGACATTATGCAGGGCGAAATCGCTGTTCAAAGCGAGGTCGGAAAAGGCAGTGCATTTACTGTAAGACTGAAAAGAGGTGACAGCATTGGAATGGAAAAAGCTGATTAAATATCTTTACCCGCCTTTGTGGGCAATAATCCTACTGGTACTGATTTGTACAGCGGCTCTTGTTTACACATTTATAGGCGGTTATGAAGCACACCCTGTCGCTTACTTCACCTATGTGCTTTCTTTCTACACACTGACTACTGTTGTTATGTGGTGTATAAAGGTGATACCAAAACATTACCGTACCGCAAAGGAAAAAGTTTATTCAAATCCCGTAGGCGAAAGATTTATGACCGATATGAAATTCAGAACTCACGTTTCGCTTTACGGTTCTCTTGGAGTTAATCTCTTGTACGTTGCTCTGAATGTTGTGCTTGGCTTTTTATATCATACATCTTGGTTTTTTGTTCTTGCCTTTTACTATACGATTTTAGCAGTAATGCGGTTTCTGCTTCTACGCTTTGTAAACCGTGTCGGCATTGGTGAAAATCGTTTCAAAGAGCTTCGTCGCTCACGCCTCTGCGGATATATTTTGCTGACTGTAAATCTTGCTCTGTCAGGTGCGGTGCTAATGATTCTTTATCAGAACAAGGGCTACGAATATCACGGCATACTTATCTATGTTATGGCGGCGTATACATTCTATATAACAACAGTTGCAATCGTAAATCTTGTGAAATACAGGAAGCTTGGCAGTCCCGTGATGTCAATGGCGAAAATCATCAATATGGCGGCGGCACTTGTTTCAATGCTGTCGCTGGAAACGGCAATGTTTTCTGAATTCGGCAAGGATATGTCAACTGAAAACAAGCAGATTTTTATTATGCTGACAGGTGCAGGTGTGAGCATAGTTATAGTAACAATGTCAGTTTACAGCATAGTAAAAAACTCGAAAGAAATAAAGAAAATTATGGAGAATGATATCTATGGAGAATAAGGAAACTTTCAGCTATACTTACTCTGCCAAAGAGCAGGAGGAGATAAAGAAAATCCGAGAAAAATATGTACCGAAAGAGGCGGATAAAATGGAACAGCTCCGCAGACTTGACGCAAGCGTAACACAAAAAGGAACAGTAATTTCACTTGTTGTGGGAATTATCGGTGCACTCATTCTCGGAACGGGAATGTCTATGTGTATGGTATGGACAGAGCTGTTCGTGTTGGGAATAATCGTGGGTATTGTCGGAATTGTTATGGTATCCGCCGCATATCCGATTTACAGCTATGTAACAAAAAAGGAGCGTGAAAAAATTGCTCCCGAAATTATACGGCTGACAGATGAGCTGATGAAATGAGAAAACCGTGCTGAACCAAAATTCAGCACGGTTGATTTTATTTCTTCGATATTTCAATGCGTTTCTGTGCCTGAGCAAATCTTTTGTTTGCCGCCGCAATCTGTTCATCACGCTCAGCCTGCATCATAGCTTTACGCTTATTTGGGTTGCTCATAGCTTTGGCTTCTTCCCACTGTGCCTTTGATTCTGCCTTAGCTGCGGCGAAATTAGCCTTGTCAACCTCGTGCTGTGCCTTTGCACTTTCCTTCATATCCTCGAATGCACCCTTGAAAAAATCTTTAACTTTACTCATTTTCACTTCTCCTCGTTCATAATTCTTTCGCTGAGTTCAAGAATTCTGTCAGCGTATTTTTCTTTTCTTGAAGCAAGAATATTCTTATATATCGGGTATGTTGCAATAGCCATAAGCATACCGACAACACCAATTAAAATACCCAGAGGCATTGTGTTTGAAATGCCAAGTTGCTGACCGATGTCTGTCATAACAAGGCTCATTCCTGAACCCATAATAATTGCGGAAATACTGCCGAAAACGTAACCAAATACACTTGCAGGGCGTTTTACTTCCGCATCAAGTTCACGAAGTAAATCAAGATTTTTCTCACTGCTGTCCTTTTCCATATACTGTGTGCGGATTTTCTGCACCATAAATTCTGTATCATTTCTGTTCATAATAAAGTCCTCCTGAATTTGTTGTTTTGGATTATGGCTTTATTATACAGGCGCTATGTTTATGAGATGTTTTTGAAATGTTTGAGAATTGTTAAAATTGAAAATATTCCGAAAAAGACTCTGCTATGCCAATAAGATACAACAGAGCCTTTAGATTATCATAAAACAGGCGTATGCAAAGAAAACTGCATACGCCTGTTTTTATTCATTAGCCACCGATTGTCTTAAACCATTTTGGTGAAAACTTCTCTATAGCTCCCCCTCTTTATGTATCGGGGGATTGATATTATACTATAGGATTAGTAATGGGAGCTGCAACCTGTGGAGTAGTGTGTTCATTGAAGCCTTCATTCTTTACGACTTCAACACGGTTGTAGCAGTCCATTCCTGTACCGGCAGGAATAAGCTTACCGATAATAACATTTTCTTTAAGACCGAGGAGCTTATCGCTCTTTCCTCTGATAGCAGCATCTGTGAGAGCCTTTGTTGTTTCCTGGAAGGAAGCGGCTGACATAAAGCTGTCTGAGTTAGAGGATGCCTTAGTGATACCCTGAAGAACGGGACTTGTCTGAACGAGCTGAACATCATATTCGCCAGCGTCGATTCTTGCCTGAAGTTCTTCATTGATGATATCAATTTCCTTGCGGTCAACGAGAGTTCCGGGAAGGAGATAGCTGCTTCCTGTTTCCTCTACCTTGATCTTTCTGAGCATCTGACGTACAATAACCTCGATGTGTTTATCGTTGATGTCAACACCCTGGAGTCGGTAAACCTTCTGTACTTCGTTGATGATGTAGTTCTGTACACTCTGAGTACCGAGGATATTGAGGATATCAGCGGGATAGATGTTGCCTTCAGTAAGACGTGTACCCTTTTCGATGTATTCGCCTTCCTGAACACGGATCTTGAGGTTGTAGGGGATCATATAGCTTTCAGAATCACCGTTTTCATCGTTAGTAACGATGATGTTTCGTGTAGTCTTGATTTCCTCAATGTGGATCTTACCTGAGAGTCTTGAAAGGATAGCCGCACCCTTAGGACGTCTGCTTTCAAAGAGTTCCTCAACACGGGGAAGACCCTGTGTGATATCTTCAGCGTCGGCAGAAGCAACACCGCCGGTATGGAAGGTTCTCATGGTAAGCTGTGTACCAGGTTCACCGATAGACTGAGCAGCGATGATACCAACAGCTTCACCGACAGAAACGATATTGTTGTTTGCGAGGTTAGCACCATAGCACTTAGCACAAACACCGGTTCTTGCCTTACAGTTAAGAACTGAGCGGATCTTGATCTTTTCAACGCCTGCATCAATGATCTTCTTTGCGTCAGCGTCATTGATCATTTTGTTGCGTGAGACGATAAGCTCGCCTGATTCATCACGGAGATCCTCAGAAAGGAATCTTCCGACAAGACGCTCAATGAACGGTTCAACGACTTCGTTGCCGTTTCTGATTTCATAAACTTCAATTCCGTCTGTAGTTCCGCAGTCCTCCTCACGGATGATAACGTCCTGAGAAACGTCAACAAGACGACGTGTAAGATAACCTGAGTCAGCGGTACGGAGAGCCGTATCAGCAAGACCTTTACGGGCGCCTCGTGAAGCGATGAAGTATTCGAGGATGTTAAGACCTTCACGGTAGTTAGCTCTGATCGGGATTTCGATAACGCCGCCCGAGGTATTAGCAATAAGTCCACGCATACCAGCGAGCTGACGGATCTGTGAGATAGAACCACGGGCACCGGAGTCAGCCATCATCCAGATGGGATTGTAGCGGTCGAAGTTAGCCTTCAGAGCAGCAGTAACTCTGTCGTTTGTTTCTGTCCAGAGAGCAATGATCTTCTTGGATTTTTCCTGAGCGGAGATATATCCGTACTCATACTCAGAAGTGATCTGTTCAACCTCTGTGTCAGCCTCAGCAAGGATACTCTTTTTCTGAGGCGGGATAGAAGCGTCACATACAGCAACGGTAAGAGCTGCTCTTGTGGAGTATTTATAACCGAGAGCCTTGATTCTGTCAAGAACTTCGGAAGTAGTTGTTGTGCCGTGAATCTTGATGCAGCGCTCTATGATATCGGAGAGCTGCTTCTTTCCAACGAGGAATGCAACTTCAAGATCGAACTGCTTATCGGAGTTAGTTCTGTCAACGTATCCGAGGTTCTGCGGGATATTTTCATTGAAGATAAGACGTCCGACAGTTGCGTCGATAATTTTTGATACCTTCTTGTCGCCGATATCCTTGGTGATTTTCACCTTGATATTAGCGTGGAGAGAAACGTCATGTTCATGGTAAGCCATAAGAGCCTCATTTACATCACGGAATACCTTGCCTTCGCCGGGTTCGCCGGGCTTATCCATAGTAAGGTAGTATGAACCAAGAACCATATCCTGTGACGGAACAGCAACAGGCTTACCGTCAGAGGGCTTAAGCAGGTTGTTTGCAGCAAGCATAAGGAAACGTGCTTCTGCCTGAGCTTCTGCTGAAAGCGGAAGATGTACAGCCATCTGGTCGCCGTCGAAGTCAGCGTTGAAGGCGGAACATACGAGGGGGTGAAGCTTGATTGCACGTCCCTCAACGAGAACAGGCTCAAAAGCCTGAATACCGAGACGGTGAAGTGTGGGGGCACGGTTGAGCATTACAGGGTGATCCTTGATAACGTCCTCAAGAGCGTCCCATACCTTGTTGTCGGCACGGTCGATAAGCTTTCTTGCAGATTTTATATTAGCGATAGCCTTTTTGTCAACGAGTCTTTTCAAAACGAAGGGCTTAAAGAGTTCCAGAGCCATTTCCTTAGGGAGACCGCACTGGTACATTTTAAGTTCAGGGCCTACAACGATAACTGAACGTCCGGAGTAGTCAACACGCTTACCGAGAAGGTTCTGACGGAAGCGTCCCTGCTTACCCTTAAGCATATCTGAAAGTGATTTGAGGGCACGGTTGCTGGGACCTGTAACAGGTCTGCCGTGTCTGCCGTTGTCGATAAGAGCGTCAACAGCTTCCTGAAGCATTCTCTTTTCGTTTCTTACGATGATATCAGGAGCTTCAAGCTCAAGCATTCTCTTAAGACGGTTGTTTCTGTTGATAACACGTCTGTAGAGATCGTTAAGGTCAGAAGTTGCATAACGTCCGCCGTCGAGCATGATCATCGGACGAAGGTCAGGCGGAATTACAGGAACAACGTCCATGATCATCCACTCAGGCTTGTTTCCGGAGAGACGGAAAGCCTCAACTATCTGAAGTCTCTTAAGGATCTTTACCTTTTTCTGACCAGCGGGAAGTCCCACAAGTTCAGCCTTAAGATCGTCGGCAACGATTTCAATGTTATTTCTCCATTCGATGCCTTCAAGTTCGTTGAATTTAGCACATTCCTCGCACTCGCACTGATCAGGTCTGTTGAAGCACTGGATCTTCTTGCCGCCGAGGGAGATCTTTCCAAGCTCGATAAGACGGTTCTTGTAAGCGTCATATCTTGCGGGATCGTATTCATTAAGGAGCTTCTTGATAGCCTCAGCGCCCATTTCTGCCTTAAAATCATCGCCGTACTTTTCACGGTATGAAAGGTATTCCTTTTCGGAAAGGAGCTGCTTTTTCATAAGCTCAGTGCTGCCGGGATCAATTACGATATACTTTGTAAAGTAAAGGATTTCTTCGAGACGCTTCTGTGAAACTTCGAGAACCTGTCCGATACGGGAAGGAGTTCCCTTGAAGTACCAGATATGAGAAACGGGAGCTGCAAGCTCAATGTGGCCCATTCTTTCACGGCGTACTCTTGCTCTTGTAACTTCAACGCCGCAGCGGTCGCAGACCTTGCCCTTGAAGCGGATCTTTTTGAATTTTCCGCAGTGACATTCCCAGTCCTTAGTTGGTCCGAAGATTTTTTCGCAGAACAAGCCGTCACGTTCAGGCTTCTGAGTTCTGTAATTTATAGTTTCAGGTCTTTCAACAATACCGTATGACCAGCTTCTGATTTTTTCCGGTGATGCAAGACCGATTTTTATTGATTCAAAAGTTGTAAATTCCAAACTGCTACCTCCTGTTTATTTAAGTAAGGTATAAGATCTCACTGCTGCGGAAGGATACATGATGCTTCCGCAGAGTGGGTATCATTGGTTTCGTGGCTTATATTAATCCTCATCGGAGGAGTCGTCAAGATCGAAGCTGCCGAAAAGATCATCATCGTCATCGTCGTCGAGTCCGAGGTCATCCTCGTCCTCTTCGTCGTCGAATCTGAAATCATCGCCGTCGTCGAGCATACCGAAGTCATCCTCGCCGCTGTCCTCAAAGGAGAAGCCGCTGTCCTCGATATCGCTGTCTGAATATTCGGAGGTATCTCTTGTATCCTCATCAGCGTAAGCGTCGTTGGATGGCATAGGATCTTCATCGTCAAAGTTCTGCTTAAGGTCGATTTCCTGCTGATTTTCGTCAAGTACACGAACATCAAGACCAAGAGACTGCATTTCCTTGATAAGAACCTTGAATGATTCAGGGATACCCGGAGTAGGAACATTCTGTCCCTTAACGATAGACTCGTATGTGTTGACACGTCCGATAGTATCGTCAGACTTAACTGTAAGGATTTCCTGAAGTGTGTAAGCAGCGCCGTAAGCTTCAAGCGCCCAAACTTCCATTTCTCCGAAACGCTGACCGCCGAACTGAGCCTTACCGCCCAGAGGCTGCTGAGTAACGAGAGCATAAGGTCCTACTGAACGAGCGTGGATCTTATCGTCAACGAGGTGGTGGAGCTTGAGGTAGTACATATATCCGACAGTAACCTTGTTATCGAACATTTCGCCGGTACGTCCGTCATAGAGCGGGAATTTACAGTCTTCGTTGAATTCAAGACCATTGGGGTTGATAACCTTATCCATAGCGTTAAGCTCGAACATATCATTACGGTGTTCCTTGCTCTTTTCGTTTGCCTGACGGAAGCAGGATCTGATGTCGTCCTCGTGTGCGCCGTCGAATACAGGAGTCATAATGTGCCAGCCGAGAGCCTTGCACGCCATACCGAGGTGAACTTCAAGTACCTGACCGATGTTCATACGGGAAGGAACGCCCAGAGGGTTAAGAACGATATCAAGCGGAGTTCCGTCGGGGAGGAAGGGCATATCTTCTTCAGGAAGGATTCTTGAAACGACACCCTTGTTTCCGTGACGGCCAGCCATCTTATCGCCGACAGTGATCTTTCTTTTCTGTGCGATATAGCAGATTACACGCATATTAACGCCTGCGCTCAGCTCATCGCAGTTTTCTCTTGTAAATACCTTTACATCAACGATAACACCGGATTCACCGTGAGGAACCTTAAGTGAGTTGTCACGGACTTCTCTTGCTTTTTCTCCGAAGATTGCACGAAGAAGTCTTTCTTCAGCAGTAAGCTCAGTTTCGCCCTTAGGTGTTACCTTGCCGACGAGGATATCGCCGGAATTTACTTCAGAACCGATGCGGATGATACCGTTTTCGTCGAGGTTAGCGAGTGCGTCATCACCGACATTGGGGATGTCACGGGTAATTTCCTCAGGACCGAGCTTTGTATCACGGCATTCGATTTCGTATTCTTCAATGTGAACGGAAGTGAATACATCCTCACGGACAAGACGCTCATTAAGGAGAACAGCGTCCTCGTAGTTGTAACCTTCCCATGTCATGAAGCCGATAAGTGCATTCTTACCGAGAGAGATTTCGCCGTCAGCCGTTGCAGGACCGTCAGCAAGAACCTGACCCTTTGTAACCTTTTCGCCCACTGAAACGATAGGACGCTGATTTACGCAGGTACCCTGGTTTGAACGCTTGAACTTGATAAGTTCATATTTGTGTTCAATGCCTGTATCGTCGATAAGGCGGATGCTGTCAGCGTCAACATAGGAGATAGTTCCGTTGTATTTTGAAACAACGCATACACCTGAGTCAACAGCAGCCTTGTATTCCATACCTGT
This sequence comes from Ruminococcus sp., assembly GCA_017461395.1. Classification (GTDB taxonomy): domain Bacteria; phylum Bacillota; class Clostridia; order Oscillospirales; family Ruminococcaceae; genus Ruminococcus. The sequence continues at coordinate 6,611 of JAFTYF010000015.1, read as the reverse complement.
GCCGACGAAAGGACGCTCTGTTTTAAGGAGCGGAACAGCCTGACGCTGCATGTTTGATCCCATGAGAGCACGGTTAGCGTCATCGTTTTCAAGGAACGGGATCATAGATGTAGCAACTGAAACTACCATCTTAGGTGAAACGTCCATGTAATCAACTGATTCTCTGGGACATTCAAGGATCTGCTCACGGTAACGTGCATTTACACGGGGTCTTGCGAACTTTCCTTCTTCAGTGAGGGGTTCGTTAGCCTGAGCAACAACGTAGTTATCCTCAGTATCAGCTGTCATGTAAACAACTTCCTTTGTAACAACGCCGGTAGCCTTGTCAACCTTTCTGTAGGGAGCTTCAATGAAGCCGTACTCATTGATACGGGCAAAAGTAGCCAGATAGGAGATAAGTCCGATGTTAGGACCTTCAGGAGTCTCGATAGGACACATTCTTCCGTAGTGGCTGTAGTGAACGTCACGAACTTCGAATCCGGCACGGTCTCTTGAAAGACCTCCGGGACCGAGTGCGGAAAGACGTCTTTTATGTGTAAGCTCAGCGAGAGGATTGTTCTGATCCATGAACTGTGAAAGCGGTGAGGAGCAGAAGAATTCCTTCATAGCTGATGAAACTGGTCTGATATTAATAAGAGTCTGGGGAGTGAGTGTATTTACATCCTGAGTCTGGATGTTCATTCTCTCACGGATACCTCTTTCCATACGGGCATAACCGATACGGAACTGATTCTGAAGAAGCTCGCCAACGCTGCGGATACGTCTGTTGCCGAGGTGGTCGATGTCGTCTACAGTTCCCACGCCCTCGCAGAGGTTAAGGAAGTAGCTGATAGTTGCGTAGATATCGTCAAGGATGATGTGCTTGGGAACGAGTTCGTCAGCACGCTTCTTGATATTTTCTTCAAGCTCATCCTCGTCAGCGGAAGTCTCCAGAATTTCTCTGAGGACTTTATATGAAACCTTTTCGTTGATGCCATACTTTGTAGCGTCGAAATCAATGTAACCGCCGATGTCAACCATGCCGTTTCCGATGATCTTAGCTGTTTTTTCAACGATTCTGATAGAAGTTTCGCCGCGATCGTCGGTAACGTATTCCTTAGCTTCAACATTTACGAAAGCGTAGTAAACGCCGGCCTGTTCGATTTCAAGAGCCTTGTCGTAAGTAAGAGTCTCGCCTTCTTCAGCCATGATCTCGCCTGTATTAGGGTTGATGATAGGCTGAGCGATAGTGCGTCCTGCCAGACGTGAAGCGATACCGAGCTTTTTGTTGTACTTGTAGCGTCCGAAGCGGCAGAGATCGTATCTTTTTGCATCAAAGAAGAGGTTGTTGAGGTGAGAAAGAGCGCTTTCAACCGTAGGAGGCTCACCTGGGCGGAGCTTCTTGTAAACATCTATAAGAGCGTCAGAGTTATTTTTTGTCTGATCCTTCTGGAGGATAGTCTGCTTAAGACGGTCGTCCTCGCCGAACATCTCATAGATTTCCTCGTCAGTACCAACACCGAGAGCACGGATAAAGGTAGTGAGCGGGATTTTTCTGTTCTTGTCGATGCGGACATAAACAACGTCATTGGAATCCATTTCGTACTCAAGCCATGCACCTCTGTTAGGGATAACGGTTGAGTTGAAAAGATCCTTACCGGTCTTGTCTTTTTCAAAAGCGTAGTAAACGCCGGGAGAACGTACGAGCTGTGAAACGATAACACGTTCTGCACCGTTGATCACAAAGGTTCCGCTTTCTGTCATAAGCGGGAAATCTCCCATGTAGATCTCACTTTCACTTACTGCGCCTGTTTCCTTGTTGCAGAGTGTAGCGGTAGCTCTCATGGCAACCTGATACGTTGCACCTCTTGATTTGCATTCAGCAAGGGTGTACTTGGGGGTGTCGTCGAAGCGGTAGTCCTTGAAATTAAGGACAAGATTTCCGTTGTAGTCAGTAATTGCGGTCATATCACGGAAAACCTCACGCAGACCTTCTCCCCTAAACCATTCATAGGAGTTTTTCTGAACCTCAATGAGATTCGGCATTTCGAGAGGCTCGGTAATTTTTCCGAAGCTCATTCTGACATTTTTTCCCAACTGCTTAGGTGTGACATTCACCATAGGCGGAACCTCCTTATATTTTGTCTGTCCTTTTCCCGAAGGGATGAGGGACGGATTTTGTGCTGTTTGTTATGAAAAAATCTCACAAAGCTATTGACAAAAGCTTTTCTGTATGCTATAATATCTTAACAGAATAGTGATACTTTTCCATACTGATACATTTTATTATTATAATACAAATAATCTGATGTGTCAATAGGGTTTGGAAACATTTATCAGAATTGCCGGATTTCTAACTTTTGTCCGGCATTTTTTTGTAAATATTCATATCCGGCAAAAAATGCCATGAGAATTGTATCAAAAAAATCCGGCATTACAGGAGAATTCCGGTATTGCCTTTTTAAGGAAGTTTTTTATGCTTGCAAGTCTTATAAACATAAATAAATTCTATAACGGAAACCAGCTTCTTAATAATGTATCCCTGACTATCGACGAAACTGATAAGATAGGTCTTGTAGGAAACAACGGCTGCGGAAAAACTACGCTTCTCAAAATACTTACAGGCTCGGTCGAGCCTGACCGATTTACTGAAAAGGACGGTATTGTGTCGATCGCCGCAAAGACTACAGTAGGCTATCTTGAGCAGATGAACGGTCTTGATTCCGAAAAAACGGTCATCGAGGAAATGAGAAGCGTTTTCAGACCGATTCTCGACGCTATAGACAGACTTCGTGAAATTGAGCTTGAAATCGAACTTGGCGATAATTCCTCTGCCGATGAGTATCAGCAGCTTTCATCGTGGATAGAGGCAAATGACGGCTACAATACTGATGTGAAGATACGCATGATCCTCAATGGCATGGGCTTCTCGGAAAACGACCTCAACCGTGTATGCTCCGGATTCAGCGGCGGCGAAAAAACACGTCTGTGCATATCGAAGCTTCTTCTTGAAGAACCTAATCTCCTCGTTCTTGACGAGCCTACGAACCACCTTGACTTCAAGACTATAATGTGGCTGGAGGATTATCTGCGCTCATACAGGGGAGCTATACTCATTGTGTCGCATGACCGCTATTTTCTGGACAGGCTGTGTACCTCGATATGCGAGATAGAAAGAGGAACACTGACGAGATACAGAGGAAATTACTCTGCATTTGTGCGCCAGAGAAGCGAAAACGATGCCCGCCGTGAAAAGGAATACGAGATGCAGCAAAAGGAAATAGCTCAGCTGGAAGACTATGTTGCACGAAATCTTGTGAGGGCATCCACGACAAAAATGGCGCAGAGCCGCCGAAAAAAGCTTGAAAAGATAGAAAGGATAGAAAAGCCTTTCCATGATACAAAATCAGCGAAAATAAGCTTTACATATGCCGTAGAACCGCCCATAGACGTGCTTAAAGTCAAGGATATTGATATTTCTGTCGGCGAGGGAAGCGAAAGAAAAACTCTTGTTGAGAATATGAGCTTTGAAGTCCGCAGAGGTGAAAAAATCGGCGTTATCGGCGATAACGGCATAGGAAAATCCACGCTTCTCAGGATAATTCAGGAACAGCTTCCGCATAAGGGTGTTGTCCGCTGGAACAGCAATATCAAGATCTCCTACTTTGAACAGGAAAGCACAAATCTTAACCGTGAGCTTACCGTTATGGAGGAGCTTCACAGCCGATATCCCTCGATGTCTGAGCTGGAGGTCAGAGGACTTCTTGCGCAGGTTCGCCTTGTCGGTGAAAATGTTTTCAAGGAGACGGGAGTTATCAGCGGCGGAGAACGTGCAAAGCTCTGCTTCGCTATTATGATGCAGGAGCACGGAAATGTGCTTATTCTTGACGAGCCTACAAACCACCTTGATCTTTCGTCAAAAGAGGCTATCGAGGACGCTCTTTCTGAATATACGGGAACGGTGATTTTTGTTTCGCATGACAGATATCTCCTCAGCAAAATAGCTGACAGGCTTATCGAGCTTACTGACGGAGAATGCCGTCTGCATAACTATAACTTTGATAAATATCTTGATGTTCTTCGTGAGGAACAGGCGGAGCAGAAACGTATAGCAGATGCGGAGAAATTTGCAAAGGCTGCGGAAGCTGCAAAGGAAAAATCTGCAAAGGTTTACCGCAGTAAACAGCAGCGCAGCGCAGATGCTGCACGAAAAAACGAAATGAGAGTTCTCGAAAAGGAAATCGACGAGCTGCAGGCAAAAATTGACGCTCTTACTGAGGAGATCAGCCGTGAGGATGTCTACAGCGATTACGAACTGATGAACTCGAAATGCTCTGAAATTGAAACTCTGAAACAGAAAATCGACGAAAACTTTGAACGCCTGATTGAACTTGATGAGTAAAATCACTTTTATGATAGTGTTGTTTTATTGAATCTTTATACTTAGTTATTGAGGAAAACCCTTTTGAAAAAGGGTTGTTCCTCAAACTCCTTTCCTAAAACTTTCAGAATTAAATTTCCGCCTGACATATCACACTAATCAAGTAAATAAGAAATCTTGATTATATTTTCTGAGTGAGATATGTCAGGCGGAAATTTTAATGTTAAAAGTCTTTGGAAGGGGGCTCGGGGGAGAACCTTTCCTCAGAAAGGTTTCCCCCGATAAATAAATACGAAGATACCATAAGAGCAACAATATTATTAAAGAGGATTTGGTCATTAGGTCAAATTTATCAGCTTCAAAATAACTGGTTTGTCGAAAATAACGAAAAAACGAAAAGCTATTGAAAAATGTGATATATTGTGATATAATGGTGATAAAGATATAGCGGTGCTGTGCTGATAGCATCGTAATTGGAAAACAGGAGGTTTTTAAAATGAAACACATCAAGACTATCAATAAGGCTAATCTCAAGGAATCCGCTAAGAAGGGCGGCTGCGGCAAGTGCCAGGCTTCATGCCAGTCTGCTTGTAAGACATCTTGTACAGTAGCTAACCAGAAGTGTGAGAGATAATTGTAGCAGCTAATTTCTGCTGGCTATAATATAAGTATGCTATTGAGGCAGTTTTTACTGCCTCTATTTTTCTACAAGCCTGTATATCGCTCTGAGCGTCTGCATAACAGGCTCGAATTTAGGATGGTGCGTTAAATATGATACATAAATATAAGCTTAACGGATTTAATATTGTCCTTGACGTAAACAGCGGCGGCGTTCATATTGTGGACGAGCTTACATACGATCTTCTTGACAATATCGAACCGCCTTTTGCTGAAAAGTGCAGTGAAAAAGTTGTGGAAAAGCTTTCAAGACATTACACAAGAGAGGATATCGAGTCCTGCTATCAGGAAATCGTTGAGCTTTACAACGAAAAGATTCTTTTCTCTGAGGATGATTACGAGAAATATGCAAAGTATTCCGTAGCTTCTCCTGTAAAGGCAATGTGCCTGAATATCGCTCACGACTGCAATCTCCGCTGTAAGTACTGCTTTGCTTCTACCGGCGATTTCGGTAAGGGGCGCAAGCTCATGTCCTTTGAAACGGGCAAGCACGCTATTGATTTTCTTCTTGAAAACTCCGGCGACAGACCTAATCTTGAGCTTGATTTCTTTGGCGGAGAACCGCTTATGAACTTCGATGTAGTCAAGCAGATCGTAAATTACGCAAGAAGCCGTGAGGGCGAATATAACAAGAAATTCCGCTTCACTATCACTACAAACGGACTTCTCCTTGACGACGACAAGATCGACTTCATCAACAAGGAAATGTCAAACGTTGTTCTTTCTATCGACGGAAGAAAGGAAGTCAACGACTATTTCAGAGTACGTGTTGACGGCACAGGAAGTTATGATAAAATTATGCCCATGTACAAAAAGCTTGTTGAAGGCAGAGGCGATAAGGAATATTATGTAAGAGGTACTTTCACAAAGAAGAATCTCGACTTTTCTGAGGATGTTTTTGCTCTTTTTAACGAGGGATTTGATCAGATTTCAGTTGAACCCGTTGTCGGCGATTCAGATGAATTTGCACTCACAGAAAAAGAACTTCCGGCAGTTTTCAAGGAGTATGAGGTTCTTGCGCAGAGAATCCTTGACAACGAGAAAAAGGGCGGAAAGTTCAACTTCTTCCACTTTATGATAGACCTCGATCAGGGACCTTGCGCTATCAAGAGACTGAGAGGATGCGGCTGCGGTAACGATTATGTCGCAGTTACTCCTGACGGTGATATTTTTCCGTGCCACCAGTTTGTAGGCATTGATGAGTATAAAATGGGCAATATCGACGAAGGAACTTTCAATCAGGAAATGAAGGCTGATTTCGCTGCTGCTCATGTATATTCTAAGCCGGAGTGCCAGAAATGCTGGGCTAAATTCTACTGCAGCGGCGGCTGTAATGCTAATAATTACCAGTATATGGGAGATATCCGCTCTGCTCATAAGATATCATGCGAACTTGAAAAGAAACGCCTTGAATGTGCTATCATGATGAAGGCTATCCGCCTTTTCGGTGAACAGGAATCTGAATAATTATGCTTCCGTTATAACAGCGGTATTTTTTAGAATATTTATACATATTATCGGGGGAAACCTTTCTGAGGAAAGGTTTCCCCCGAACCCCCTTCCAAAGACTTTT
>JAFTYF010000014.1 GCA_017461395.1 Ruminococcus sp. | reverse complement strand
TTGCAAGGCTTGCTGTGTCCGTTGTGATGTCGCTTTACCGACAACTCACGACCCGTTCATTACGAATGAACTGCTCTACCAACTGAGCCACACAAGCATTTTATATTCAGTTTTGATTTTGCAAGGCTTGCGGTGTCCGTTATGTTGTCGCTTTACCGACAACCCACGACCTGCTCATTACGAATGAGCTGCACTACCAACTGTGCTACACAAGCATTTGATATTCAGTTTTAATTTTGCAAGGCTTAGCGGTCCGCCGTGATGTCGCTTTACCGACAACCCACGGCCCGTTCATTACGAATGAACTGCTCTACCGACTGAGCCACACAAGCGTATAGAAGGCGGATTAAAGCATCCGCCTTTATTTACTAAGAATCTTGATTATTCTCTGACTTTTCCATTTTGCGTCGCTCTTCAATAGCTGTCAGAGATTCTGAGGGATAAAGCTTCACCCCACAGTGGGGACATATGTCAGTCCCATAAAATTCAAAAAAATTATAATCATTACATTTATAAGGAACTATTTTATTTAAATTCGAATTACAATGAGGACATATCCTCATAACTAGAATGAGTGTAAAAGAAACTACCATAGCAATTATAATATAGGAATAAAACAAAGAAGCATTGCCATTGCGAAGTGCATTAAAACCTAAAATAGCAGAAAGTAAACATATTGCCAAAATGATTTTATATGTAATTTTCATTTTTTTTGGCAAACTTCCTGTTTCGCTTGTTTTTTGCCAGATTAAGCTCTAAATCCTCCGCTGGTCTTTCTTCAAGCGACTTCTCCACTTCATAATCATACATATACAATTCCATCTAATATCCCATGCATCATTAATGCCTATATATTATAACATGAAATCGGCAGATTGTCAATATAAATTTTAATTATTCATCATATTTTTTGTTCAATTGTCAATGATAGTTGAGATTTACTTTCAAGAAATAGATCTTTTAAGCGATATATTGCAAATCTTTATTTCTACATCAGCTATGGTTTAGAATTCAGTCATCTTGTTCTTTGATACACTAATTTATTCTTTATTACTGATGAACATCACGTAGTCTGATATCTTTTTTTAGATTTTGGGTGTTTTGCGACTGTGCTTTTCTTGACAATTCGAAATTACCATGTTGATCCCATATGACTATGCTGCCAAACGATGTACGAAACAGGATAGGTCATTAGTATAGCTTACGCTATTACTATGCCTATTCGTTTTTACGAACTGCTTACTATGCATATTACTGTTTTCTGTACTTTCCCGGAGTGACACCATATTTTTTCTTGAAGCTTCTGTTGAAATACGACAGATTATCAAAACCGCAGGCGCTGGATATTTCAAGAATATTACCATCAGCTGCACGAAGCATATTTGCCGCTGTTTCAAGCCGGTAATCATTCAGATATGCAATAAAGCTCATGCCCATGCTTTCCTTGAAGAACTTCATGAAATATGACTTGCTGTAAAAGCACAGCTCAGCCATTTCCTCAACGCTTATATCCTCGGAATAGTGTTCTTCCACATAGGAGAGTACTGATTTTATTTTTTTGAGATGCTTCTTAGGCATTTTTTCAGATGTTTCATCAATCTCAGATGCAAGACAGTGAAGTATAAGAAAAAGATATCCCTTGACTGCAAGCTGATAACCGCTGAGTTTTTCATCACAAAGCTTGTCTATTTTACGGATATATTCATCAATTCCGCTTTGTATCAGCTTAGCAGAGCGTATCAGCGGACAAATCTGAACCGAGGCTGAAAGTAGCGGAAAAATAAAGTTTTCCCAGCAGAGATCGCGTCCGGAAGATCTAAGCATAGAAGGACGGAACAGGATATTTTCATATTCCATAGTGCTGTTTTTGAACTGAGAAATAGAATGAAGCTGACCCGACATAACAAAAACAGCGTCTCCGGTACTGACATTATATTCAGTCAGGTCAACAGAAACTATCCCCTCTCCTTTTTTTATCACTATGATCTCTGCTTCCTCGTGCCAATGAATTCCGACCGAACTGAAATCAAGAGGAATCGTACAGAGGTAGGTATTATACGGAAAATCCGGCGAGGTATGTTTTTTGTTTTCACGGCAGATCTCGTATTTATTAAGCTGCAATCTGCTCTCCCTCCTTAAAGATATTATTACTTTTATTATATCATATCCATGAAAAAAAGCCAAGCTTTCACTTGACTTTTTTGAATTTCATATTAATCGAAGAAAAACAGATCTTCAAACTTTAAATCAAGAGCGATTGCAAGAATAAGTGCAAGTTTTGCAGTGGGCTGAAACTGTCCAGTTTCAATAGAACTAATAGTGTTTCGTGATACGCCGACCATTTTTGCGAGCTCTGCCTGAGAAATTTTCTTTTCAGAACGAACTTCTTTAAGTCTATTTTTAAGAACAAGTGAATCATCCATAGGCAGTCTCTCATTATATATACATATCGCCAAGCATTCTTAGCGTCATCAGAATATCAATACCAGCAAGCCCGACTGCAGTAGCAAGTGTGCCTTTGTCTTTCAGCTTTACGCCTTTATATATATCCATTGATAAGTCTACAGTAAGAGCAATAATCCACAGCATACGGTTGAATTTCTTTGTAACTATAAAATGTACAATAGTGAGTATTGCAACAACGACATACATCACGATAATGCCTATACGACCTGCATTGCTTTCAACGCTCAGCTTATAGAGGTCACGTTCCTTGTTCTCCTGACGGCTTTTCTCCAGAATCTCATCTTTTGTCATTATTAAAAACTCCTTTTTTTATTATTGCCAAGTAAACTTGGCGTTTGGTATGTTTATATTATACACTTGCCAAGTTTACTTGTCAAGTGGTTTGCCAAGTTTTCTTTGCATTTCTACTTTTTTCAGCAAAATCTGCACTCGATACAGCGGTTGTACTGTGCAAAATATACAACGAATTTTAAAAAAGAAAAGCGTGAAACAGCCGAAGCTATTTCACGCTTATATTTTCATGCAATATATATTTTATCAGGTAGACTGGATAGCATATTTTTTCATGTATTCCTCAACCTGATCTTTGAATTCCTTGCCGGAATTTTTAAGTACATTGATGTACTCATGAATATCAAATGCGTGTGCATTTTCTTCGATAATGCAGACAGCAATATTAGAGCAGTGATCAGATGTACGCTCAAGATCGGTGAGAAGATCATTGAGGATAAAGCCGTTCTCAATAGTACATTCGCCATTCTTAAGACGTGCGATATGATTGTTCTTGATCATGCTGCGGAGATTGTCGATAGTCTCCTCAAGAGGCTCGATCTGCTGAGCAACCTTAATATCATTATTACAGAAAGCAGCAAGTGCCATATCAAGAATTTCATCAACAGCAGCAATCATTACTTTAAGTTCCTTTTCAGCGCTTGGTGTAAATTCAGATTTCTTTTCATAGCGTTCTGTAGCTGTTTCAGCAATATTCTGTGCATGATCGGAAATACGTTCAAAGTCGCCGATGAGATGAAGCAGTGTTGAAACAGAACGTGAATCATTCTCGCTGAGATCCTGACTTGAAATCTTTACGAGATAAGTTCCGAGCTTATCCTCATAAACGTCGATAACGTTTTCAATTGCACATATTTCTACTGACTTTTCCTTATCGTATTTTCCGATAACGAGATTAATAGCTTCCTTGATATTTTTAATGGAAATTTCACCCATTTTCATGGTAAGCTCACGGCATTTTTCAACTGCAAATGAGGGAGACTGGAGGAATCTTTCGTCAAGAATACGGAATTCCTGTTCAAAGTCGCCTGTCTTTTCGTTGGGATCACCCTTGATAGTGATATATGCAAGCTTCTCCAAAACCCTTGTAAACGGAAGAAGTATAAGTGTTGTCGATACGTTGAATATCGTATGAACGACAGCAATTTTTACTTCATCAACTGAACCGTCTATAAAGCCGAAGCCTATTACAGCATTGAGGATATAGAACAAGCCGAGGAAAAGCACTGTTCCGATTACATTGAAATAAAGATGAACTATAGCTACACGCCTTGCATTTTTCGATGTTCCGACAGATGAAAGCATTGCTGTTACGCAGGTACCAATATTCTGTCCGAGAATGATAGGAAGCGCCGAACCAAATGTAATAGCGCCTGTTGAAGAAAGCGACTGGAGAATACCAACAGAAGCAGAAGATGACTGAATGATAGCTGTAAGTAAAGCACCCGCAAGAACACCGAGGAACGGGTTCTGGAAGAGAAGGAGTATATTTGCAAATTGTTCATTTTCTTTAAGAGGCTCAACTGCATCGCCCATCATTGTCATACCGAACATAAGAACAGCGAAACCTACGAGTATTGAAGCAAGATCCTTCTTTTTGCTTGATTTTGAAAACATTATAAGCGCCACACCGATAACTGCAACAATAGGTGCAAAGGACGCCGGTTTAAGCATTTTAACAGCAATATTATCACCGCTCAATCCGGAAAGCGACAGGATCCATGCTGTAACGGTAGTACCGATATTGACACCCATTATGATTCCGATAGCAGAGCGAAGCTTCATGATGCCTGCATTTACGAAGCCTACAACCATTACCGTAGACGCTGACGACGACTGGATAACAGCTGTTACAGCAGCTCCTAAAAGAACGGATTTGAATGGATTTGAGGTAAGTCTTTCAAAAATTGATTCAAGCTTTCCGCCTGCCATTTTTTCGAGACCGCTACTCATGACGTTCATTCCATAAAGGAACAGCGCAAGTCCACCCAACATTGATAACACCGAAAAAATATCCATAAAATTAACCCTTTCTATTTCCTAAAATCAATTATAACGAAAAGAATTTTTTATCCATAAATATTATAATGTGCTGCTCAGACGAGTTCTTTCTTGATAGCAGCAAGAAGCTCATCGTATGTCTCAAATGCCGGATATTCGGGATAATCTGCCTTGATAGCGTCGGTACTTCTGAAAAGGAAGCCTGCCTTGCTTGCCTTGATCATTCCAAGATCGTTGAAGCTGTCGCCGCTTGCAATAGTCTCATATCCAATGGACTGAAGTGCCTTTACTGTTGTAAGCTTAGACTGCTCGCAGCGCATTTTAAAGCCTGTTATCTCGCCGTTTTCAGCGACTTCAAGTGTATTGCAGAAAATAGTTGGCATACCAAGCTTCTTCATAAGAGGTGCGGCGAACTGTGTGAAAGTATCGCTGATGATGATAACCTGACAGAGTGAACGAAGCTCATCAAGGAACTCCTTTGCGCCAGGCATAGGATCAATTTTTGCGATAGTTTCCTGAATTTCCTTCAAGCCAAGACCGTGCTGTCTGAGAATATCCAGGCGCCAGTTCATGAGCTTATCATAGTCAGGTTCATCACGGGTAGTGCGCTTAAGCTCGGGAATTCCGCTCGCTTCAGCAAAAGCAATCCAGATTTCCGGTACGAGAACACCTTCAAGATCGAGACAAGTAATATACATTGACATAGTAGATTCCTCCTGTAAAAAAATACATCAATATTATACAACAAAATAGGCGTTTTGTCAAACATCAAATAACTGAATAAAACGAAGAAAAAGAGTGTTAAAATAACCATAATATGCTCATTTTGCCCGAAAAGTGATAATATTATGAAATATTCATGATAAAAAAATGACTATTTACTGAGAAATGATTACATTTCAGTGCTCCGCTTGACAAAAGCAATAAGTTTGTGTATAATAAAAACATAAGAATAAAAATAGTTCTGAAAGAAATCTCAGAACCCTCTGAAAACATGAAAGGACGATTCACAATGAACAGCTTAAAGAAAAGACTTATTTCTCTTGTTCTTCTTACCTGCGTTGCTCTATCATCTTTTGCAGGATGCTCAAATAATGATAAGAGCAGCAAGAAGGATTCATCAGACGATAATAAAACATCTCAGACAGATGCAGCTACTGATCCTGCTGAAAAAACAACTGCTGCCCCCATACTTGACAGCCCTATCGAATTCGTTACAGATGAAAACGGAAACTTCATCAGCTTCCCAATGCAGTCTGCTGAAATCGGAAACGCTTCAAACGGCGAAAGCAACAGCAGCGGCATTGATCTGAACGGTCAGGATCCGGAATCCATTGACGTTTCTCCCTCTATCCCATCATCTCCCGACAGTGAACCTGCAACAGAGGTCGTTGAAGTAACAGATCCTCAGGGTGAACCCGTAACTGACAGTGAAGGAAACAAGACTACTGAATACGTTACTGTAGCCGCTACTGAAAACAAGGCTGAGGATTACAAGAGTGTTACAACTGGAAACTACATCCTCTGGATGGATATATCCAAGAACGAGGACTTTATTTTCAATGACGAATTCGTAAAGATCACATTTGAGGTCAAGGAAGGAATTCCGGACGGCGAATATCCAATCACATTTGTAACAGATTTCTCTACTATCAAGGGCGTTACACTTAATCCTACCAAGATTTACAACGGCTCAATCACAGTCGGAGGCGACGCAAAGAAGGGTGAGGATGTTTCCAGCGAAACAGACTTCATTGTTTACGGCGACCATGTAAGCTGCAAACAGGGCGATACAGTTGACTTCTATATCCGTACAAAGAACAACCCCGGACTTGCTGCTACACTGCTCTGGTTCTACTATGACTCCAATGCAATGACAGTCAAGTCAAATAGCGTTAAGCCTGCCGGTGAATTTGCAGACATCTCCAACCGTGTTGATTCAAACGCATAATTCATAACAGAATATCTTTTGATGAGAGCAGTATATCTGCTCTCATTTTTTATTTCCGGAAAAGTATGATAATACGTCGTTCATTAATTTCTGAAATTTTAATTTGTATTATGCGAAATCTTATTAATAAAATATTCAGAATAAAAAGTGAGATTTTTCGCAAAAATTATACAAATGTGTATTTTTGTATACAAATGTATATTGCAATAAATCCAGATTTGCGCTATAATACATACAGCAAATGAATATTTCAGGTGTTTGTTGATCGGCACCCTCCCCCTCTCATATATTCCGAGTCAAGCGCCTTTTTCTTTTGCACACCATAATTTCATATGGTAAAACATAATACAAATTTCATTTTCATTTGTAATTTTTCATGTTTTCTATTCTCAATAACTTTTTTAACTTATTGTCACGATCTGGTTCACAGTGCTATGCGGATTCCGCAGAACCAGATTCACCCCCTTCCTTAACAGGAAGGTCTTTTTTTGTTTTGCGAAACTTGTGTGAAATATTATATAATTTGCTTGACAAATTACATAATCTGTGTTATATTATTTCCAGAGGTGAATCCAATGAAAAAAAGTGTATACAGTCTTGTACTCGCTGACGACGTTATTCGGGCTGTCGATCGCGAAGCTGCCAGAATTGGCACAAGCAGGTCAAATCTTATAAATCAGATCCTTGCCGCCCAGCTTTCCTGCATTACTCCTGAAATGCGTATGCGTGATATTTTTAGCTTTCTGACAGACCTTATCGGCAGCAGCTTTCAGATACAACAGCAGACATCATCTTCCCTTATGACTATGAGAACCGCTCTTGATTACAAATACCGTCCCGCTATAAACTACCGCGTGGAGCTCGACCGCTCCCCTGACGGATACATCGGTACTCTGCGTGTTCATATCCGAACCCAAAACGCAAACCTTATCGAGATGTTCAACAGCTTCTTCCTCTATCGAATCGCCATGGAAGCTGCTCAGCTAAGGCTCCTCGGATACGATGGGTGTCCATGCACTCTCGCCGCCGGAGTTTTTACAAGAAAGCTCCTCAATACCGGACTCGGCGGCGAACAGACTGCTCAGGCTATCAGCTGTTATCTTGATGATCTGAACAAATCGGTTCAGACTTACTTTTCGGATCCATCCGGTCTGAGGGAATATTCGCCCCGACTGGAGGCACAATATAAATCATTGCTTGAAAAATATGTAATTTAGGAGGAAATGATATGAATTCAGAAAAATTAACACAGATGTCCATCGACGCTGTACGAAAAGCCCAGAGTATCGCAGTTATGCAGTCTAACAGCATCATTGAGCCGCTTCATATTCTTGCCGGACTTTTAAAGCAGGAAAACGGCCTTATCCCACAGCTTCTGAAGAAAATGAATATTGACGCCGATATTTTTGAAGCAGAAACAGACAAGAAGATCGGTATGCTTCCTAAAGTGACAGGCAGCGGAAGAAGCAGCAATATCGGACTTTCCGCTGAAGCAGACCGACTTATCACAACTGCCGGACAGGCTGCCGAAAATATGAAGGATGAGTATATCTCCGTTGAACATATCGTTCTGGCGCTTATTGACTGCAAAGACAAGGACATCAATCAGCTTTTCAAAACTTTCGGCATTACTCGTGAAAGCTTTCTTGGCGCACTTATGACGGTCAGAGGAAGTTCTCGTGTTACAAGCGAAAATCCTGAAGATACTTACGATGTGCTGACAAAATACGGTCAGGAGCTTGTTTCTCTCGCACGTCAGAACAAGCTTGATCCCGTTATCGGCAGAGACAGCGAGATTAGAAACGTTATCAGAATACTCAGCCGAAAAACAAAAAATAATCCCGTTCTTATCGGTGAGCCGGGCGTTGGCAAGACCGCTATTGCTGAGGGACTTGCTCTCAGAATTGTTGCCGGCGATGTTCCTGACAGCCTTAAAAACCGCAAGGTATTCTCACTTGATATGGGAGCTCTCGTTGCCGGAGCTAAATACAGAGGCGAATTTGAGGAACGTCTTAAGGCTGTTTTAAGCGAAATCAAAAACAGCAACGGTCAGATAATTCTTTTTATCGACGAACTGCATACTATAGTAGGAGCTGGAAAAACTGACGGCGCAATGGATGCCGGAAATCTCCTCAAGCCGATGCTGGCAAGGGGCGAGCTTCACTGCATAGGTGCAACTACGCTCAATGAGTACCGCAAATATATCGAGAAAGATCCCGCACTTGAAAGACGTTTCCAGACAGTAATGGTCGATGAACCTGCTGTCGAAGATACAATTTCCATTCTTCGCGGACTCAAAGAGCGCTATGAGGTATTCCATGGTGTAAAAATCCACGACAATGCGCTTATTTCAGCGGCTGTACTTTCCAATCGCTATATAACCGACAGATTCCTCCCCGACAAGGCTATCGATCTTATCGACGAAGCCTGCGCTACTATCCGGACAGAAATGGACTCCATGCCTACTGAGCTTGATGTGATAAACCGCAGAATAGTTCAGCTTGAAATCGAAGAAGCTGCCCTCAAAAAGGAAAGTGACTCCATTTCAAAAGAACATCTTGAAGAAATTCAGAAGGAACTTTCAGAGCTTCGTGACAATTTCAGTACAATGAAGGCAAGGTGGGAAAACGAAAAAAACGATATTTCTGCCGTTCAGAAGCTTCGTGAACAGATAGAAGCCGTAAATATCGAGATTGAACGTGCTGAAAGAGGTATTGACTGCGACACAAACAAAGCCGCTGAACTTAAATACGGACGTCTCCCACGACTTCAGAAGGAACTTGAACAGCTTGAAAAGCAGGCTGAATCCGACATTGAAAAGGGCAGACTGCTTCGTGACAAGGTGACTGAAGAGGAAATTGCAGAGATCGTCTGCCGTTGGACAGGAATCCCAGTTTCAAAGCTGATGGAGGGCGAAAAAGAGAAGATTCTCGGAATGGAAGCACTTCTTCACAAGCGTGTTATCGGTCAGGATGAGGCTGTACAGAAGGTCAGCGAGGCAATTCTGCGCTCCCGTGCCGGAATTCAGGATCCTGACAGACCTATTGGTTCGTTCCTTTTCCTCGGACCTACAGGTGTTGGAAAAACAGAGCTCGCAAAGGCGCTTTCGGAAATACTTTTCGACAGTGAACGAAGTATGATACGCATTGACATGAGCGAATACATGGAGAAATTCAGCGTAAGCCGGCTTATCGGAGCGCCTCCCGGATACGTCGGATATGACGAGGGCGGACAGCTTACAGAAGCCGTAAGAAGAAAGCCGTACTCTGTAATCCTCTTTGATGAGATAGAAAAGGCTCATCCAGATGTTTTCAATATACTGCTTCAAGTTCTCGATGACGGAAGAATCACTGATTCACAGGGCAGAACAGTTGATTTTAAGAATACTGTCATTATTCTCACATCAAATCTTGGTTCGCCGTATATCCTCGACGGAATCGACAGCAATGGAGAAATTACTGACGAAGCACGCTCAAAGGTCGATGCGCTTCTCAAAACACAATTCAGACCGGAATTTCTTAACCGTCTTGACGAGATTATCTTTTACAAGCCGCTTACAAAAAATAATATCATGAATATAATCGACCTTATGCTTGCTGATCTTCAGAAACGTCTGGAAAATAAACACATCTGCATAAATGTCACCGAAAATGCCAAGAATTATATCATAGACTGCGGATATGATCCTAATTTCGGTGCACGCCCGCTGAGAAGATTCATACAAAGCAAAGTTGAAACTCTCGCTGCTAAAAAGCTTATTTCAGATGATCTTTCTGCCGGCGACACAATTACGATTGATTTGGATGAAAACGGCGCTCTTGTCGCCGAAACATGAAATTCTGATGTCTGCCGCATCGTAATAAACGGCTAATTACAGGCATTTTATCGTTTTTATGAATAAAATCTATGCGATAAACAGCTTAATACAGGTCAATTTGTCAATTTTTTTCCAGATTCTTGACAAATCGCTTGAAAGGGTATATAATTCAATAGTAAATTAAATAAACGGAGGATAAAAAAATGACAAAGACCGAACTTATCAGCGCTGTTGCTGAAAAAACAGAATTCACAAAGAAAAATGCTGAAGCTGCTGTAAACGCTGTTGTAAGCGCAATCACAGAAGCTCTCGTAAGCGGAGAAAAGGTTTCTATCGTTGGCTTCGGAACATTTGAGGTTCGTGACCGTAAGGAAAAGAAGGTTCTCAATCCTCAGACAAAGCAGATGATGACTGCTCCCGCTTCAAAGGCTCCTGCATTTAAGGCAGGTCAGGCTCTCAAGAGCGCTGTAAACAAGTAATTTAAGGAGGAATTTATTATGCCAAGATCAAAGAAGACTACCACAAAGGCTGCTGCATCTGCAGAAAAGGAAATCATCGCTGAAACAGCTGTTGAAGCTGTTCCCGCAGAAGTAAAGAAGCCTGCCGCTAAGAAGCCTGCCGCTAAGAAGCCGGCTGCTAAGAAGGCTGCTGTTGAAAGCAAGGTAGTTATCCAGGCTAACGGTTCTGAGGCTACTGCTGAAGATCTCGTAAATAAGGCTATCGCTGCTGCTGATGTTAAGACTGTAAAGAAGGTTGACGTTTATGTAAGACCTGAGATCAATAAGGTTTACTATGTTATCAACGGCGATGTTCTCGGCGAATTCGACCTCTTCTAATCATTTTTGATTATAAATTATGCCACCTCAGGCACAATAACTCTTATCCCTGACTGCGTTATGCGCTTTCAGGGATTTTTCTTTTATCCGGAAAGCTTTACCCATAAAAAAGGCAGTACCACTGATGCGATACTGCCTTAATTATATTCAATTTATCCCTCGTTATATCTCTGGAGGAACTGCTTTGTACGTTCATTTGCAGTATTTCCGAAGAGCTGTTCCGGAGAACCTTCCTCAACGATAACGCCGCCCTCCATGAAAATAACGTGATCTGCAACATCACGGGCAAATGCCATTTCATGTGTAACAATAACCATAGTCATTCCGTCAGAAGCAAGTTCTCTGATAACCTTGAGTATCTCCCCTGTCAATTCAGGATCCAGAGCAGATGTCGGTTCGTCAAAAAAAAGCATTTCCGGATTAAGAGCAAGCGCTCTTGCAATTGAAACACGCTGCTGCTGTCCGCCTGAAAGTTCGCACGGATAAGACTTTGCTTTGTCGGCAAGTCCCATTTTTTTCAGAAGTTCCATAGCTTTTTTCTCAGCGTCAGCCTTGCTCTGTTTAAGAACTCTCACCGGAGCCTCAGTTATATTTCTAAGAACGCTGAAATGCGGAAACAGATTAAAATTCTGGAATACCAGACCAATTTTCAGCCTTATATCACGGAGCGTCTTTGATTCAGCATAAACTGTCTTACCCTTTTCATTCTTAACAAGCATATCCATGCCGCATATTTTTATTTCACCGCCGCTTGCTTTTTCAAGCTGATTGATACAGCGTAGAAGTGTGGATTTTCCGCTTCCGGAGGGACCTATTACCGCAACAACATCGCCCTTTTCAACGTTGAAGGAAATATCCTTGAGAACATTGAGCTGTCCAAAACTCTTGGAAAGATTTTTTACTTCAAGCATAGCCATAACAGAATTCCTCCTTATTTATAGTAATCGAGCTTTTTCTCAATGACCGATGTAATTACGGTCAGAATCATAGCCAGTACGAAATAAAAGGCACCTGCTATAAACAGCGGAGTAAGCGAGCTGTAATTCTGCATCTGCTGCTTGGCTTTGAGGGTGATCTCAGCATAGGCAACAACGTTTGCAAGCGAAGTATCCTTGATAAGCGTGATAATTTCATTTGAGCTTGCAGGCACTACTCTTTTGATTACCTGAGGAAGAATGATCCTGAAAAAAGTCTGCGGCTTTGTGAAGCTCAGGGCAGCAGCGGCTTCATACTGTCCTTTGGGAATGGATTCTATACCGCCTCTGAATATTTCTGCAAAGTAGGCAGCGTAATTCAGCACAAATGCCACAAGAATGGCATTGAACATATAATTATCGTCTTTTATATTAATATTTTCGAGAATGCCCTGAATAAAAGACGGCATATTTTCCTGCAATCTGAGCATCGGTATCGCATAAAATGCTACAATTATCTGCAGCATAAGCGGAGTACCTCTCATAATAAGGATGTAGAGATTGGTCAGCCACGAAATCGGTTTAATCTTACACATCTTAAGCAATGCAACGATCATTCCGAGAGGTATAGCATAAAGCAGAGTAAATCCGAAAATCCTCAGGGTAGGTACAATGTACTCTGAAAGTATTTCAACAACTTTAAGTATTTCTTCGCCTGTCATATATGTTTCTCCTAGTGAACAAATTATTAAGTGCATAAAAAGCTCAAACAGCATAAGCCTTTGAGCTTTTTAATGAATATTTACAATATTACTTAACTGTAGTGATATCGCTTCCAAACCAATCAGTTGAAATTTCGCCAAGAGTTCCGTCAGCCTTCATCTCGCCGAGTATTTTCTGAACCTCGTCTCTGAGCTTCTGATCATTCTTGCGGAAACCGATAGCATATTCTTCTTCTTCAAGACCGTCAGGAAGAATAACGTAATCCTTGCCGCTTGAATTGATCTCATACTCTGCAACAACTGAATCAAGGAATACAGCATCTACGAAACCGAATTCCATCTGTTGGAGAGCCTCAATATTTGTAGCCATAGCCTGAATTGAACAACTGCTTCCGATTTCGCTTCCTTCGAGGATAGTCTGTGCAGTTGAGCCGTTCTGTACACCGATAGAAGCGTCAGCGAGATCGCTCATTTCCTTTGCATCGCTGTCAGCAGGAACTACGAAAACCATTGCGTTCTTCATATAAGGATCAGAAAGATTCATTGCCTCTGCTCTTGAAGGATTAACGGACATACCGTTCCAGATGCAGTCGATTCTTCCTGCGTCAAGATCTTCTTCCTTAGTATCCCAGTTGATAGGCTGTTTTACGAGATCAACGCCCATTCTTTCGCATACTTCCTCAGCAACATCAATATCAAAGCCTACGATCTCGTCATTTTCATCTGTATAACCCATGGGCTTGAAGGTAGCGTCAAGACCGAGCACGAACTTTCCGCTGTCAAGAACTTCCTGAAGTGAGTTGTCTTCCTTTGATGACTCAGATGAATTTTCCTTACCGCATCCAGCTGATACAGCAATCATTGAAAGTGCAGCGGCTGCTGCGAGAAAACGTGTAAATACAGATTTTTTCATAATATACTTCTCCTTGTGAAATAATATTCCTACTTTACAATGATAACATAACATTGCCGTAAAGTAAAGAACAAAAACAAACTTTTGGAGCTTCTTATAAAAAAGGAACAAAAAAGCTCCGTTTAAAGGGCATTTTGCATATTCACACCGAAATCACATGAATACGTTATGAAACTATAATACCATTATATAAAAAATATTAAAAAAAATATATAAAAACCACAAAAATATATTTACATTTTATGTAAAATGTGCTATAATATTATTGCAGAGGCAATTTTGCTCCTGTATTGAATCTAAATATATATGGGGAGGGTTCATTATGAACAAAAAAATTCCAAAGTCTATCGCTGCAAGCCTTATGGCTGCTGCAATGATAGCACCAACTGCCGCAAATTTTGTGCCAATGAGTACTTATGCTGAACACACAATCATTGACTCAAAATTTGACGAATCTGCACTGCCATGGCAGTCTTTAGAATCAGCACCGGCACATCAGGTTTCTTCAATTGAGGATGGTGCACTTCATCTTCTTATTGAGGAGGGAACAGGTCTTGATAAAGAAAATTGGGATCTTCAGACAAAACTCAAACATCTCAACTTCAAGGCTAATCACATCTATAAGATAAGCTTCAAGGCTAAAGCCAGCAGGGATGGTCTTGAGCTTTGCTCAAGGATCTCTAATATCAATGGTGTATATGATTATTTTGTCCTCGACGGCGATAACAATAATATGACAATGGGAGCTCATAAGCATGACGGTTCAGACAACACTTCTAACGGCGGAAAATGGGGAAAGGTAGCTAAGCTTACTACTGAATATCAGACTTTTGAGGGAACTTTTATTCCTACGGGCGATATTACTGACGCTGTATGGGTTTTCCAGTATGCAAACGGCAATACTTATGGCGGAAACGCTCAGGCTGGCGATGAAATCTGGTTCGATGATATGTCTATCGTCTGCGAAACCTGTTACGATGAATCATATGATCCTATGTGCGGATACAAAGGAGAAACTCCTGATGATGAGGTTCCTCAGGTTAAATACGGACTTCCTATCGTAGATACCCGATTTGATTACAACGCAGTTCCATGGAACATTGTTACAGCAAGTCCGGCAAAGCAGGATTTCAGCATTGATGAAGGTCAATTTATTATCACCATTTTCGAAGGAAGAGGCGAAACAAATTCTAAATGGGATCTCCAGTTCAGACACCAGAAGCTCAACTTCAAAAAAGGTCACACTTATAAGGTAAGCTTTGACGCCAAGTCTTCCAGAGACGGTATGGATCTTTGCAGTCAGATAACCGATACCGCCGGCGACAAATTCTATTTTGTCCTCAATAAAGATAAAATGGAAATGGGACCTGATATGGACGGTCAGTGGGGTAAGGATACCAAGCTGACTACAGAATATCAGACCTTTGAAGGCGTCTTCACTCCTACAGAGGATATCGAAAATGCTGAATGGTCATTCCATTACGCTGAGGACAGCAACGGCTACAGCGGAAATGCCAAGGCAGGCGATAAGCTGTATTTCGATAATCTGTCGATTATCTGCGAGTCTTGTCCCGAAGATTCAACCGATTCTCCGTGCGGATATACAGGAGATCCTTCTTATGGCTATACAAGCCGTGACTATGCCGCTAAAACTAATCCCGATCTCATCGCTGACGGCGAAACATTAAATTATATCTCCGTAAATCAGCTTGGTTACTTCCCGAGATATGCCAAGATCGCAACCTTCGGCGACAACTATGGTGATATACTCAATAAGGCTTCAAGAATTGAACTTACACAGAATTACTACGAATTCGAGCTTGTTGACGTTAATACAGGCAAGGTCGTTTATGAAAATCTTTCCAGCAAAGTATTCACGGATAAGGATTCCGGCGATAACGTATGCAAGCTTGATTTCAGTGATTATACAGATACCGGTGAATATTATCTCCGTATCAAGGGCGAAAAATGGAGATCATTCCCCTTCCGTATCGCCGGCGATATCTACTCAGCTGATTCTCACAATATGCTTACTGACGCTCTGAACTATTTCTATCAGAACCGTTCTGGTATGGCTATCGAAGAAAAATACATTACTTCCGGCGATGCTTCAAAGCTTGCACACAAGGCAACTCACGAAATCGACACAGCTTACGTTCAGAAGGTATGGTACAACAATTATCAGGAAGACACAGAAGCTTCTGAAACATACGCTTCATCCAAGATCGAAGCAAGCGGCGGCTGGTATGATGCAGGTAATTACATGAAGTCCATGGTTAACGGCGGTATGTCAGCATGGACTCTCCAGAATATGTACGAAAGAGCTATTCTCAATGACTGTTATGAAGGAAAGTTTGATGACGGTTCCGGTACAATCGTAGTCCCTGAAACCGGAAATAAGATTCCTGATATCCTCGAAGAAGCTGCATACGAGATCGACTGGATGGCTAAAATGAAAGTTACCAATGATGATCCTACATGGGGCAAGTTTGAAGGTCTTTACTACCACAAGCTTCAGGATTATAAGTCTTTCAAGCTCGCCGAAACTCCTTTTGACTATATCAGCGATACAACAGATTCAAGAATCATCAAGCCTCCGACGTTTGCTGCTACTCTCAGCTATGCAGCAGCAGCAGCACAGGCAGCTAGACTCTGGGCACCTTATGACCAGCAAAAAGCTGAAATATATCTTGAATCAGCTGTTGATGCATACAATGCATATCTGAAACACTGGTATGATTATGATCATACCATGACAGAGCATCCTGATTATTATATAAATTGCCGTAAGGAAGAAATCAATGAGACATCCTTCTATGCACCGGAATACCAAGCAAAAGGCGGTGCAGCATACCACGATGACGATGTTCTGGATGACGCATACTGGGCAGCCTGTGAAATCTTTGTATCTGCTTCTGAAATGAATGAAACATCACTCGCTTCTTATTACAAAAAAGAACTTTCAAAAACCCCCTATGCTTATACTGTGTTTGCAAGGCTTGTAAGCGGTGAAAGCATAGATGGCGAATTCACTTCATTTAACTGGACCATGTCAGCTTCTGCTGGTTCTCTTTCACTTGCACTTCACCCTGAGCTTCTCTCTGAGGATGAGGTAAAACAAATAAATAACTCCATACTTGAAGCTGCTGATGATTATCTCAATTGTGAAGATGAACAGGGTTATGGTATTCCCTATAAGTATGACGGTCCCGGATATTATGATCCAATCGCCAATCTTGATGTATATGACTACTCAACAGGCTATCGTTATGGCTCCAACGGAATGAGCACTACAAACGCAATTGTTATGGCTTATGCTTATGATATCACTTATGACAGAAAGTATATAAACGGCGTTGTACAGGCTATGGACTATATCCTCGGAAACAATCCGCTTTCATTCTCATATATCACAGGATATGGCTCATACAGTGCAAAAAATCCTACTCATAAGTACTGGATTAACGAGCTTGACAGCAATTATCCATTGGCTCCCGACGGTATTCTTGTGGGTGGTCCAAGCACAGAAATTTCAGATTATGCTATGCAGTTAAGAGGATTTGTATTCGGAAACGCCGACAATGTTTCCCAGAGATGCTATATCGACTCCATCGAAGCATGGTCTGTAAATGAAGCTTCACTCCAGTGGAATGCTTCACTTGCTTGGGTAGTTTCATTCCTTCAGGATGAGGCTGGAAGCACTCCTGTACCGGAAGGCACTCCCGGCGATGTAACTGGTGACGATCAGGTTCTTCTGAATGACGCTGTTATTATCCTCCAGAATCTTGGAAATCCTGATGAATTCCCGCTTACAGAACAGGCAAAGAAAAACGGAGACGTTGACGAGCCCGGCAGCGGTCTTACAAACAAGGACGCTCTTAAAATACAGCAGTATCTTCTCGGACTTGCTGATCTCACATAACCTCAAACAACAGAAGGCTCCCTTTCATGGGAGCCTTTTTCTGTCCGGATGTAACGTTTTCCTTCACCGAAGAATAATATAAAATGTGTGATGAATTCTTCACACTTCACTGCAAATGCAGCTTCCAATGAAAGGAGGAATTTCATGAATCTTAATATGTACGATGATTTTGACGGTATGTTATTCAGCAGCCGTCCTGATTCATTTTCTAAAAATAATTTCCCCTCGGAACAGACATCCCGCTTTCCGGTTAATACTCCGCTCGCAATGGCGTATGTGCCTTTTCAGCAGTGGGGACAGGTCAATGATGAATCAGAGGCTCTCAGCAAAGGCACCCTCTTTCCTGAACTTGATCTTCCATTTACAGGAGGTGCCGTCAAATGAATGAAAAAGCACGTCTCATGAAGAAAATCAAGGAGTACGATTTTGCTCTCAAAGAGCTTAATCTTTATCTTGATACTCACCCTAACTGCCGCCGTGCACTCGCACTCTTCAAAAAATACAAGGATCTGAGAAAAAAAGCTGTCGATGAGTATATCTCGCAGTTCGGCCCGATAACACCCGAACAAAGCAGTGACGATCAGCATTGGTCTTGGATCGACGATCCCTGGCCATGGGAAAGGAGATAATTTATGTGGCAGTATGAGAAAAAATTATAATATCTTTGTTGTACATATGCCTTATAAAAAATCCGCACTCAGAGTAAGATCTGAATCCGTTTTATTTTTGCACATTCTTTGAGTTTTGTTGTAGTACAGTTTTCTCACAACCGTCTGCAGCAGTCTGTTTTTTTCTTCAGGATCTGAATCTGCAAAGTTATCTATAACATATTGAAGGCGTCTTATAGCTTCATCAGGAGCAAGCTTCGGAAGTTTCTGTTCGCTGTCTAATTCTTCTATAGCAGCTTCAAGAGAACGTATCTTCTCGTTGACTATACCGGAACGTTCAAGGAAAGTATTTATGTCATATACCTCTTGCTCCAGAAGATCATACAATCTTAAAAGCTGTCGTCTGGACTTTTCAAGCTCTGCAATAAGCGGAGCTTTTTTGTCGGGTTCGTTTTGCAGCTTTGTATTACCGCTTCTTTTCAGCTTTTCGAGCTGTTTTATGCGATATCGGAAGGCAGAAAGTGCAGCCTCGTCAACAGACTCAATAGTGGAGCTGACTATCTTTCCACGACATTCTCTGTGAGTACAGAGCATATACTCGTGACCGCTGTTTGCGATTACTCTGCGTCTCAGCTGATGTCCGCAATTTGCACAGTAAAGGACATTGTGATAGTAATTCAGCAGTGTGTCATTCGGGTGGAGCTGTGCCGCCGGATTTATTTTTTTCTTGTTCTGAACAGCATCAAAAGTTTCCTCACTGACTATAGGCTCATGAAGCCCCTTGTACAGCGTGTCGCCGTTTGATTTTGTTTTCCAGCCAACTTTTCCGCAATACAGAGGATTTGCAAGTATCTTTTTTATACTTGGATATTCCCAGAATTGACTTTTCTGCGGACTGATTCCCATACGGTTAAGCTCGTTGGCAATGTATTTCGCTCCGTGACCGTCAAGATAAAGCTTGTATATCAGCCTGACGATTTCTGCTTCCTCCGGAATTATTTCAAGAGTATGAACCTTTGGCGCGGGATTGATTTTTCTGTAACCATAAGGAGCTGTTGTGCTTATGTAATTTCCTTCTTTAATGGAAGCAAGTCTGCCGGCTTGCATACGGCGCTTGATAGTCTTGTACTCACGGCGGCTCATAAACAACGAGAACTCAAAATATTCTTCGTCGAACTCGTTATCGGGATCATAAGTTTTCGTCGGAGTGACTATCTTCGTTGATGAGTCACGAAAAGCCTGAGCAACGATACCCTGATCTATGGTATCACCTCTCGCAAGACGCTCTATCTCGACTACAAGCACGCCCGCATACCTGCCCTCGGTAACATCTGCAAGCAAAGCCTGCATCTGCGGACGAGCGGCAATGCTGTCGCCGCTGACGATTTCCTTATATATCTTAACAATGTTCAGCTTCTGACGTTTAGCAAGTTCAAGAAGCATATTCTGATGACGGGAGAGGGTCTCCCCCTCTCCACGCGCTTCAGCTTCTACATCTGCTCTTGATTTTCGCAGGTACATACAGTATTCTTTCATTGTATCACCCCTCGGATTTCAATGTATCTGCTTTTTTGATTAGGTTATTAACATTTCTACTCATCAAAACTCTTATACATACTAATCCTTATTTCCACGCGTCTGATTAAGTTTCACATATATGCTTATGATGACTTTTCCAGATAGACCTTATAATA
This sequence comes from Ruminococcus sp., assembly GCA_017461395.1. GTDB lineage: Bacteria > Bacillota > Clostridia > Oscillospirales > Ruminococcaceae > Ruminococcus. The sequence continues at coordinate 32,676 of JAFTYF010000014.1, read as the reverse complement.
AAACCTATAAAAACAATAACAAGCATTACTACAATAACCATAAGTAACGCTTTAGAATTTGCATCTGTATTCTCATAAATTATTTCTGTAGTTCCTGTGCTCTTTTCCTTTCGGATGAGCTTTGTGTAATCTGAGCAATAAAACTTTTGAGCCTTTGATGAAAATGTCATGGAATACATAAAGGCTTCATCTTCTTTATCCGCATCTGTAATATGACGATATAATTTGCCATTTTCTACAGTGTTTGCGGCATTATAAACGTTTAATATTTCACCTTCATTTGAGAAAACAACAATCAAATCTCCTCTATCCAGGTAAATAGCCGGATTTTCATTAATCCAAAAAGCAATAGATGAACCGTCCACGTTATACGAGATACTATACTTAAAAACTAAATTTGAATCATATATATTTATTCCTTTGTTTTTTAAGCAAACAATTGTATTCCCTTCACTTGAAACATCGAAATTTCGTAAGTTTTCTCCCATTATTTCTTTATCAGACTTTTCAATCGACTCAATAAATGATTGAGATAAATCATCTGCGCTGATTTCAGACATATCAAAACCCGCCTCAGCATAAACGGGATTTTGAAAAAAACTGCACAATATTAATGAAAATAATATAAAAATGATTATTTTCAAGAATTCACACACAACATCAATTTCCTTAATTATCTTCACAACGTTAAGCTTCTGACGTTTAGCAACTTCCAGAAACATATTCTGATAAAGAGAGAGGGGCTCCCCCTCTCCACGTGCTTCAGCTTCTACGTCTGCTCTTGACTTTCGCAGGTACATACAGTATTCTTTCATTGTATCACCCCTTGGATTTCAATGTATCTGCTTTTCTACTTAGATTATAGCAGATAAATTTGAGCAGGTCAAGAAATGAGAAGAAATTTATTAAATTTTTTCGTTATGAACTTTCTTTTTATACTACTCCTTGTAGTATCATGTATTCAACATGAATATTATATCACATTCCGTATTTTAAGTAAAAAAAATTATGCTCCGCCGCAGCGAAGCACTTGTTATGCCATGAAACAATTAATCTCTTCTGAAAATATCTCTTGTGTACACCTTATCAGCAACATCATTAAGACAGGAATCATAACGATTTGCGATAATAGCATCACACTGAGACTTGAATTTCTTCATATTATTAACCACTACACTTCCGAAGAAAGTCTCGCCGTCTTTGAGTGTAGGCTCATAGATTATAATAGCAGCACCCTTAGCCTTGATACGCTTCATTACGCCCTGAATAGAGGACTGACGGAAGTTGTCACTATTTGACTTCATTGTAAGTCGGTATACACCCACAACAATATTTTTTTCGAAGTCAGCGTTCCAGTCGTTGTTTCCGCTGTAGCTGTAATATCCTGCCTTTTCAAGCACACGGTCAGCAATGAAGTCCTTACGTGTACGGTTTGATTCCACAATAGCAGTGATCATATTCTGCGGAACATCCTGATAATTTGCAAGAAGCTGCTTTGTATCCTTAGGCAGACAGTATCCGCCATATCCGAAGCTGGGATTGTTATAGTAATCCCCCACACGGGGATCAAGGCACACTCCCTTGATAATGCTTGCTGTATCCAGATTTTTAAGCTCTGCATATGTGTCAAGCTCGTTGAAGTAGCTTACACGGAGAGCAAGATATGTGTTGACAAAAAGCTTTGTTGCCTCAGCTTCTGTAGTATCCATAAACAGCACAGGAATATCAGTCTTGACTGCGCCCTGTCTGAGAAGTGAAGCAAATATTTCAGCCTGCTCCTTGTTATCCTCATCTGAACCGACAATAATACGGCTTGGATAGAGATTATCGTAAAGAGCCTTGCTTTCACGAAGAAACTCTGGACTGAAAATGATGTTGTCCATGCCAAGTTTTTCACGCACCTGAACAGTATATCCTACAGGAATTGTTGACTTGATAACAACTGTAGGCTTTATCTCTCTGCCGTCTGTAACTGATTTGATAAGAGATAAAACGCTCTCAACAGCCGAACAGTCAAAAAAATTTGTCTTGGGATCGTAGTTTGTAGGAGCTGCCACAATAATGAAATCAGCGTCCTTGTATGCAGATTCTGCATCTGTTGTTGCTGTAAAGGAAAGCTTTCTCTCCTCATGCTCTGCAAGATATTTTTCGATGTAGTCATCCTGAATGGGAGAAATCCAGTTATTCAGCTTTTCCACCTTTTCAGGAACAATATCAACAGCAGTTACATCGTTATGCTGTGAAAGGAGTACTGCCAGAGACAATCCTACATAACCTGTTCCGGCAACAGCGATCTTCTTGCGCTCAACTGCGCTGACTTCCACTTTATCATCCTCAAATAAATCTGCATAGTTGAAATCAAGAACCTCAGACAATGCAAGGAGCTGGTCAACAGAGGGAGAATAGTCCTCTGCTTCAAGTCTTGATAAAATTGAACGGTTGATTCCTGTGCTTTCTGAAAGAGCTGCCTGAGAAATTCCGAGTGTCTTTCTTCTGCTTGCCACTGTTTCGGCAAGTTTATTCAATGATAAATGTTTCATAACTGCCTCCTGAAATCTGTTGCTGTCAGCAACACAAAAACTGAATTTGCTATTCATTTATTATAGCAAATGCAGTTTATAATGTCAATGGTTTTGATGTAAATAAATGCAGAAAAGTTTGAAAAGCTATCCTCAAAGAAAAAGTTTGTCGTTTACAGCAACAAAACTATTTACTTCAATCCATTCTCTTATATCTCATTACAACATTCCCGTCAATGCTTTACGCACTCAAAACCTCAAAATCAGACAGCTTACCGTCCATAAACAACGGCTTATCCTCTTTATCCGCTGTAACAGGTATGACAACAAGACTCAGCTCGTCAATGACATCCGCACGCTGAAATGCACCATTGATAATACTTCCGCCTTCGAGAAGAAGTCTTTCACAGCCAATAATATTTTTCAGCTTAAAGAGCGCCAATTCAACATTGATCTCCGTAGAATCGTTTTATAATTCTGCGGCTGATTTTATCAGACAGGTAATATAGCTACTGCCTGACGATACATCGCATTATAAGCTGTTTCGCAGTCTGTTTTAGGGTAAGAAACTACTTTCTCATCCGACTGAGAATTGCAGAAATAATAATTGGAATCGTCATATCCTATCAATATCAAAGCGTGTTCCGGACTTATGAAGGTGAAAGTTCTGCCGTCAGGAAGAATCCAGCTATTCCCCCCGTATGGCTTTTTCATTTCCATTGTAGCCCATATCATCACAGGAATTCCCTTATCAATGTATTGCTCGCAAAAAACAGACAACGGAAGATTATAAACCGCTCTTATCTCGTAATCATCCGGCACGGCAGATATCATAGCCTTGACAACAGCTGTAGAATAGCATCCGTAGCCCGAATCAGAATACGGATCACCGATAAACGCATCCCACGGATTTCCGCCATACATCACGTCATCTTCATAATACGGATAATCAGAGATTGGAATGTGCAGATCAATGAATTCGTCAACTGTTATATCTATACCGTAAAACTGCATATGCTGTATTCCCAGATAAAAACTGATTTCATTATATCCTTTTCCGTAAACAACAGAGGAATTGTTGAATATTCAGCGCTTTTTATATCTGGCATATCAGTTATTTGTTAATGCAATATCTTTCGATAAACACATCAAAATGCTTGATCATTCTTCTGTAAAAAAATCGTATACCATACAATTGAAGCCCTTGCTGAGATAAGCTGCGTGTCCCTCATTCGGGAATATATGGAGCTTGCAACCGAGTTTCTCCGCTATTTCTTTTGAGCCCTCGGCAGTGGTTATTTTGTCCAGTTCTGCACCAAGAACAAGCGTCGGACATTTTATCCTGTCAAGAATATCGAAACTGTCAAGCGTATAGATTGCCCTTGCATGATCTGCAAAGCGTTCTATCTCCATAAACTTCGTGAACTTCATAATAAGAGGTATCAGCCTGCGGTACAGTTCCATCTGTTTTTCGGTATACATCTTATCGTAACTTTGAGTGAGAACACCTTGAAGATCGTCGTTTTCCGCCATAGCGAGCCAGTCATCTACTGCACTTATCATAAGAGGATTTGTTTTTGCTGCTGTAACACCCAGCACCAGCCTTTTTACGAGTTCATGGTGTTTTGCTGCGAGGTACTGTGCGATCATTCCACCCTGTGACACCCCTACTACATACGCCTGATTGATGTTCAGCGTTTTCATAGCAGCCGCAACATCCTCTGCCATAGAACGGAGCGTACAGCCAGGATCACGACCTTTTCGTCTGTCGAAAACATAGACAGTAAAATCCTTTGCGAATTTGCGATAAAAATACGCAAGGTTATTCGCCGTTCCACTCATATCTACGATATTTAGTCCGGGAATCATGGCTAACAGTTTGCTTCCCTTGCCGAATTTTGCATAGTACATCTCAGCTTCTGACGGGAGCATTACCGTTTTATTTTCAGAGTTATACATATTGTCACCTTTTTCATTTTCTGCGTGAATAGAGACTCCGCCAGAACTCGATCATTCTGATAAAGTCCTTTTCCATCTGATCGGGATCTATTGTATCACTTTGCAGTTTTTTCCATAAATAGCCTTGTGATGCCAAAAACATATCTGTATACATCATCTCAAGGTCAAGTCCCTCAATGAATTGTTCCTTATCCAGCTTCAGCATTTCCGACTGATTTTCATACCCCGAATATTGTCCGATAAGCTGATTGATATCCGGGCGAAGTGATTTGTCCTTTTCATAGTATGCTTTTAGCTGAAACAGCGAAAGATCGGGATATTGCCGCATAAGCTGTACCTTGACTTTCAGACCGCTGAGGAAAATATCAAAGAAATCTTCTTTCTCATAGCATTTTTGCCTTATCATTTCCTGCTCTGTCAGCTCTGCACTGTACCTGCAAAGAAACAGATACAATTCCTTTTTATTCTTGAAATAGTAAAACAGCAGCGACTTGCTGATGCCTGCCTCGGCAGCTATTTCGCTCATAGGACTGTTCTTGTAGCTGTATTGTGAGAAGACACGGAATCCTGCACTTATGATGCTGTTTCGCTTATCTTCGGGAAGTGCGTAAAACCGTTCATTCAAGTTCTCTCACTCCTTTCTGACCGTATCGGTCAATATCATTATAACACCGCTGACCGATTTTGAGAAGACCCTTTTTGAAATTATAAGAAAATAGTCTTATCCCCGCAAAGAGATAAGACTTTTTCCAGAATTATTACCTATACAGTTACTCCTGAACCTCTCTCAGCAATTGTCGTTAATCCCCGGGGCTGTCTTATTATCAATCCACGAGTATCTCCATACTCTTCATGTGGCTGATATCCTGTCCTGTATAAGCAATCTGCATCAGTGCATAGGTTATATCAGCTGACAGTTTTTCTTCTTCTTCCTTAGTGTGCTTCGGAATATGACATATAATCTTAGCTCCGTTATAACGGTTTCTGATAACACCTACAATCTCAGTATCCGTCTCAGTTTCGCTGATAATATCATATTCTGTGCGTTCCCACATTGAGGGCTTTTCTTTTTTCTTAGTAGCCATAATATCCTGCTCCTTTCAGATAATTGTATGCGGTACGGCCCGTACAAATTGACATTTTCAAATATACGAGTTATAATATTTTCGAGATTGCTCCCTTGCGGGAGCAAAACCGATTTACCGATATTCCGAATATCCTCAGTTGATTATATCTTCAAAGTCAAAAAAGCTGATGATATGTCCAATAAGTTAAGTCTGGGAATTGCGGCCAAGCTATTAAATATCTGCATTTTGCTTAGGAATACGTAAAGTTTTTTCAGAACATATATGATTTCCTATATAACAAACCTCAACTGACAGAAAAGATAGAAACTGAAATCGGAACTGATAATCTGCTTGATTTCTTTAAAATGAGGGACAGGAATACAAAGAAACCGAAGGAGACGAAGGATAAATAAAGCAACTCATATGAAAGTAAACACGACTTTGTGTGCTATTGCCTGAAACAAAGCTAAAACCGCCCGTAGATTGAACCACGGGCGGTTTTTTCGCTTAACTCCTCATGTCAGGCGGCGCTGTTGCTGAACATTTTCGTTCTCTCCTTTCCATATAATATTACCGCTAACATAGTTTCATAGTAATAATATATATCCGGAAAAACAAAAAAGCAGAAAAAGCGGCACCATACAAAGTACATTCAACTTTGTGCGGTGCCGCCTTTTTAATTATGTATTACTTCTGAGAATTATACCATTCCTCAAAGGTCGGAGCAGTTTCATCGGGATTTAATGATGAAAGCTTTGTAGCATAGCGGAGAATCAGAGTTGCGTCAGAACCGGTAATGATACCGTCCTTGTCAATATCAGCCGCCTTTGTCTGTGCTTCGGTAAGAGGTGATTCGCTTCCGGCACCGATAGCAGTATATGCATTGAGTACTAATGTAGCATCGGAAGCGCTTACAATTCCGTCGCCTGTAATATCACAGGGAATATCCTCAGTTTTGTCAAGTGCTGCAAACTTTCTGCCGTACTTCTCAGCATAAGCCTGAGCAGTTGAGCCTTCATAGCCGTAGATTGTGCCGTCAAAATATCCTATATACTTCTCATCACCCGTTCCGAATTCCTTTGAATTACATATAGTATATGAACCATCATAAATGTTGCAATCAGAGCTCTCAAATATTATTGATTCAAGTGATGAACAATTACTAAAGGCATATTCTTCGATTTCCGCAACATTTTGAGGAATTGTAATCAATTTTAAAACACTGCAATCACTAAAAGCTTCATCTCCGATAGTTGTAACGCTATCTGAGATTGTGACGTTTGTCAGTGAAGAAGAACCTCCGAATGTTCCGCCGCAAATCTTTCTAACACCATCCGGAACAACAAATTCTGCCGACTTTTTTCCAACAGGATATGCGACCAGCTGTGTCATATCTTTGGTATAGAGAACCCCATCCACTGAAGTATAATTCTTGTTCTTTTCATTAACATCTATCTCTGTAAGAGACATACATCCGTAGAAAATGCCATCTTCTATTACTGATACATTTTCAGGGATCGTCACGCTTGTAAGCAAATCACATCCTGTAAAAGCGTAAAGTGAAATTTCCTTGAGTCCCTCAGGAAGAACAAGTTCAGTAAGAAAAATGCAATTCCCAAAAGCAAATCTTCCGATACTTTCAACGCTGTCCGCAATCTCAATCTCAGACATCGGGCATCCATTGAAAGCCGTTGTGCTGATGGCAGTTACTCCGTCTTCTATCACAACCTTTTTTATATCGGAAAGCCATTCTTTCCATTCAGGGATACCGAATGCTACTGTTTCCATAGGACCTGTTCCGCTTATTGTGAGAGTGCCCTCACTGTCGAGAGACCATGTAAGGTTATCTCCCTCTGCTCCGCATTCGCCGGATGCTACAATATCATTTTTTCCTGTAGTAGTTGTGGTACTTGTAGTTGTTGTATCCTTGGATGTAGTTGTAGTCTTGGATGTTGTAGTTGTGGTAGTCGTTGCTGCCTTTGTTGTAGTAGTTGTTATAGTCGAAGAAGTCTGAATCGTAAACCATCTGTATGAGCGTAAATTTACAAATTTATCTACGTTATCCTTATCAGTAAATTTAATCCATCCGTTTACAGAATCCCAAGGCGTAAAATGTTCAATAACCTGACCAGGCTCCAGATAACCAATAACTTCAGAATCATAAGAAGCTTCAGCTCTTATTTCACCTTCAGATTTAGGACCATCAAAGATTATAGCTTTTGCTCCACGCAACTTCACAGCCTGCTTTTCAATCAGCTCCACATCATAGTCAAAGAATTTTGCATAGTATGGAGTATCTACATTGGAAATACATACTCCATAAATATTATCTCCCAAGACTTCACAGACAGTCATTGGTTCGTTTACTTCGCATGAAAGTCCTGTCAAATCCGGATTACTCCAGACAACAAAAGGCTCAATGTCTGGTTTAATAATATCACCAGCCCAAAATTCAATAGATGAAGTCCGTTCATTCTCCTGAATTATTGATGTTTCTGCATGCGTACTTATAGCCTGTGCTGTTGAGTTTGTGAGGTTATCTCCCATATCACCGCATTCACCAGATGCTACAATATACGCATTCTCTGCACTGGCACTGAGCATAAAATCTCTTGCCGCTTCTTTCGGCAGAACACCGATATTTCCGCACGCAAGCATTGTCGCCGCCGTAACAGCGGCTGTTATTTTTTTAAACACTTTCATCACAAAACGTCCTTTCGATTAAACTGAATCAGACTAATATCTGTAATACTAATTCTACCATAAATCTCAGGAATCGTCAATAAAAATGTAAAAATTAACAACTTTAAATGTAAAAATTAATAATTTTTGCGCATCCACTCACAGACAATATATATTTAATTCAAACTGAACAGTACAAGGTAGTTATATTTGTGTGTTAAATGTTTTGATATTTTGCAGAAATTTTGTACTGTAATATAATTCCGTAATACGTTTGCTCTATACATATTTTCTGTAAAATATATTAAAACCAATATTCAGGAAACATGGTGAGTGATTACTACATGACATCCTTTACGAATGAAACCGCTCCGACACCAGAAAAGGCAATGGAACTTGGAAAAGAAATATTCAAACCGATAACTGATGCTCATATTTCGGTAATAGGAACGCACTTCAAGGAACGTGAAAAATGCTCATATCACGATCATGTTATTATAATCCGACTAATTTTTATAACGGTTCAATGTTGTACGGTGATAATACAACTAACTTCGCATTGGCTCAGTGTATGGCTGATATTACAGGACAACCTACTCAGCCTGTTGTAAGAAAGTAAAATGAAACTGAGTGGAAATGCTCAACAAAATTTGTTCCTCAGGATTAAATGGAGTACTCAAAGCCGGAATATATAATTTCAGACGTCTATATATAGCCATATTTCTTTATGTACAACAGGAATATTATAATAAATTACAATATCCCGTAAATATTAAAAATCCCAATGCCAAACTGGCTAAGGTCATAATTTCTCAGCTTGGAGGTCCTGACGGCGAGCTTGCGGCGTCTCTGAGATATCTCAATCAGCGTTATGTAATGCCATACGGCGAAGTCAAAGGTATTCTGACGGATATCGGTATATCGCTCACTAATTTGCACCATTATCCTATATTCCAAAATCAAAGCCTGTTTCTATGACATCTCCCCATAGAAACAGGCTGTTTTTATATCATTTCATACTCGGCGGTATAACGGCTGCCTCTTCCGGAAGTTCTGTACCTCAGCATTACAACAGGAACATATCTGAGCTTTATCCCAAGAGTATGTCCATGATAAACGGTAATACGCTCTGTGACCTCCCCACAGATATTCTCGTCTGGTTCTTCAAAGTCGAGCATCCTCTTTACACAGTCAATGCATTCCTCCATCTTGCGTGCCTGATAGGAAAGCTCTGACTTCAACTGATGATGTGCATCAATTCTTCGCTGTAATTCCAGAATCTGCTCATCATAAAGACTGTTCTGCCGCTTATAATCTTCCGATGAGACAATACCCTCCAGCATTCTGTCAAGCAAGGTCTGCTTCTTCACTTCAATTCTGAGAATATCCGACTCCAGCGATTTTATATCAACTGTCGGAACATTACGCACTACGGCATTGATTTCAGTTCTCATCTCCTCAATCAATTCTCTGCGATTAATCTGCATAAGTCGCAGTACATACCCGACAGCTTCAAGCAATACCTGTTCATTAACCGACTGATTTATACAGCCGACCTCTACACCATGAACATCACGCTTTTTTGTGCCGTGTTTTGCAGATGCCGCACATCTCCACGCCTTGTAAATGATACCCTTAGACAGCTTCTTTGTACGGCTGACAAAGCGTTCACCGCACTCTCCGCATACGATTTTACCGCTGCACCAGTAACGACAGCTATGTCTTGATTTCTGTTCATCTGTCAGTGCTCTGCCTGAAAGAATAACCTGTGCCCTTTCCCACATATCACGATTTATAATCGGTTCATGGTGATCTCTGATATATACTTTTTCCTCTGCCCCTCGGTTATATTTCTTGCTGTGAGTAAGATAATCAGGCGTATATGTCTTCTTCTGACAAAGGTCGCCAACGTATTTCTCATTGCGAAGCACTCTGAGAATAACAGTATTGCTCCACTCCTTGACACGATAAGGATGAATACCCGCTTCGAGAAGTTCTCTTGCAATTACATGAGTACCCTTATTCTCATTGACATACTTATGAAATATCAGCCTTACAATATCAGCGCCCTCAGGATTAATAAACATCTTACCGTCCCTGACATCATACCCAAGCATACTTCTGCCGAATACCACGCCCTGTTCCATGCGCCGCTTCTGTCCCCACTTGACACGCTCTGAGGTCTTGCGGCTCTCCTCCTGAGCCATACTCGCCATAATCGTTAGTCTTAATTCTCCGTCTGGTTCAAGGGTATTGATGTTATCATTGATAAACAATACCCCTACGCCCAATCCTTTAAGTTGTCTTGTATAGGAAAGCGTATCTACGGTATTTCGTGCAAATCGGCTTACTTCTTTTGTGATAATAAGCTGTATCCTTCCTGCATACACGTCTTCCATCATACGCTGAAAGCCTTCACGGTGTCTGGTAGAAGTACCGCTGACACCTTCGTCATAGTATACCTCTACCAAATCCCAATCTTCTGCCTTTTCTATGTACTCAGCAAAGTATTTACGCTGACTTTCAAGAGAACTGAGCTGTTCATCCTTATCCGTCGATACTCGGCAGTAAGCGGCAACCTTTATTGGCATGATTTTCCGCCCCTTTGCATCTGCATAAGCTGCATCAGGGTGGGATCACTGATGATACCCTGTTCGCACAGACTTCTATAGATACCTGTTTTCAGCATCGAGCAGAATTGTGCCGTATTGGTTGCTTCTATCAATGTACTCTTCTTTGTCTGCTTCAATCTACCAGCCCCCAACGCTACATTATATGTAACGGAAAGCGATAAATTGCTTGTTCTTTCGGCAACTGCTGTATTCATCATAACTTACCCTCACTCTCTCGCTTGATCAGCGTGTAATATGTACCTCTTTTGATACCCATAGCTTTCATAGCATCAACCGCTTTCATTTCGCCTGACCTTACCTTTTCCATAACATCATTCCACACATCAGGCTTCTTTGCTCTTGGTCTGCCGAATTTAACGTTCTTCTTGTGTGCCTGCTCAATACCTTCACGCTGGCGCTGGCGAATCTTCGTGCGCTCTGCTTCTGCAATACTGCCCAGCACCTCAATCAGAATGTTATTTACCATACCCAGTACCCATGCCTGCTCATCAGGAAAATCCGTCAAAGTCGTAGGAATATCCAGTATCTTCACTCTTATACCCTTTGAACTGAAATACTCAAGCTCCTGCTTGATATCAGCCTTATTTCTGCTCAGGCGGTCAAGCTCCTTGACTACAAGGGTATCTCCGCTCCGAAGAATAACATTCCTTAAAGCTCGGTAAGACTCTCGTTCAGTGTCTTTTCCAGAGCTTTTATCAGTGAAGATGTTCTCATCAGGAACTCCATAGTTCCTGAGAGCCTCCAGCTGTCGGTCTGCATTCTGCTCCTTTGAGGATACCCGTGCATAGCCGTAAATCCTTGTCTCCATTTGAATCACCTCGTGTTGTCTGTAATAGTCCGCTGTACTTATCGGACGTCTATTTATTTGCATCTCAGACTTTATAAACAACAACTCTATAAAATTTTCATAGTTCAAAAAAGTATACTTTTTTGAACTCATCCTCTAATTACTAAGTATTCTTTATATTACTATCAATAATCACCGTTGCCACTTGATGTATGTCGCTTATCAGCCCATAGGGGAGAAGGAAACGGCTGTATCTGGACAGAGTTTCCCTGAACGATTAGTTCAAGAAAACTCTATGCCCGACAATCAGCCCACTTTTTCGTTAGGTATCCGTGTTGTAGAGCCGTCAGATCTACGAGTGACATTACTGTCATGTTCTAACGCTGATTTAACTGTCCTCAGCGCATACCGTTTCCAGTAAGCGAACACATCCCTTCGATAAATCGAAACAGTTTATCCTTCCGCTTTTCTTTACCATATCTTACGACTTAGGCTAACGAAGTGTCCCAGCATCGCACTCCTGACGAGAATCATGTGTGTAGATCGCCACATAATATCCCCGTACGCAATTCAATCCGCTCTTACTCCGGATGCGTAAATCCTATCTTTTTTATAGAGGTGGTTCTAAAGGCGGTAAATCATTACTGAAAGCAATGATAGTCATATCCTCTCTGTATATTCAATTCATATATATAAACTATACAGCTGTTTAGCTGCATAAAGTGTACTAAAACAATTCTTACTACGCCGTCAAAATCGGACTTGTATTTTTTACAAAAACACTAATGATCTTTTTTCCTTATAAGCCTCATTATCCAAAATACGTTTGATTTTATTTACAATAATTAATCGTATCTCGACAGCCCCAAGTCAAACCTATATGTCGATTACAAAAGTATCACCCAGACAAAAATATCAGGAATAAACAAGCTGCTATAAGGCGTTTAGAATTATTGAATAATTATAATCGCTTTCTTACTTTGGTATTAACAATAGCAAGAAACACCTGAAGAAAACAAAAAACTCGTCTCAAAATCAGCGTTTTAAGCCTCTTCGAGGCAGCTCATATAGCGCAATATAGATATTTTGCAGGACAAAACAATAGAATTTATTTATTAGTTGTAGGACGAATCGCTGTATTTTTCTATACTGATGTAGGACAATTTCTTTGATTGGTATACGCATTTGTAGGACAATTTCTTTGATTTGTATACGCATTTGTAGGACAATTTCTTTGATTTGTATACGCATTTGTAGGACATTTTTTATAAAAAGAACAAGGCTCGCCATCATATGATGGTGAGCCTTGTTCCAACTATTTATCTTTATGGCACTTACGCATGTATAATTTCACGAAGCAGTTCAAAACGCTTCGTATTGATACAGTCTTCCTGACTGTAATCAAAGACAGCTTCACGCATTACATCAAGAATATAATGTAGCTTATCCATATCAAGCTTCTGAAGTCTGCGGTGCATCTTCAGCATATCATAGCAACGAATAAATGATAGTTCAGACGATAATTCTTCAACTGAATACTGACTGATACACTCTCTTGGAACAGCAGTTATTTCTTCGATCAAACTAATAGGAATAAAATGTTCTGCATTATCATAGTTGCACGATAATATATATACTAAATCATATATACCTTTCAATTCGTATGAACTGCCCGACTCGATTATCTGGAATACATTTTTACCAAATAAAGAATACAAACGGTTAGATGCCGAACTCCTTGCACTGCGTACAGTATTCGGACTAATACCCATATGCTGCGCTGCATCCGCAGAACTAAATCTGATATTTTTCATTAAATCATGTGTTCTTATAGTGTCATGCCATTTACATGAAAGTACATAAGAGTACAACGCAAAGAAAACTTTCTTCCTTTCGTCAAAATCATTATCGCCTTTATTCTGCTTAAAGAAAATCTCAGCTTTTAAAAATTCTGAAAAGAATGTATCAGTCATTTTTATCATCCCCTCTAACTTGCAAAAAATTAAACTTTACAGATACAGTATACCATCTTGAAAATCATCTTACGAATTTACGGTTGCTCAATAGTGTGACAAAATATTGCAACAACTTCATCAAATGTAAATTGACGATTCTGTTCTATACCCCTGTGCTGCCGTTCAAACACTCCTCTAAAGATGTATGCAATTTCTGTCGAAGTCAATACTGTATCAAATTCTTCATCAGAAAGACACGGTATTACTATCGAATCCATTTCAAACTCGCACAGGGTTTCGCACATAGATACAGCATCAATCATATCATCAAACACTTTAACAATACTAAACTCCGTTGCAATTCCTCTGTAATCTCTTACTGTTACGGTTACAGCATATTTTCCACGATGTTGCTCAATAACATCTTCTAAAGTATATAGTATACCCATCGTTTTCACCTCCTTCAATTGTCTTAGTGTAGTATGAACGTTCAAAAGTGTAACATTGAAATCAAATAAGCAACATCTGCTTTCCCCCAAAAAATCTACATGTTTAATTATTTCCTTTTTGAAACGTCGAGTTCTGGCAAATTACAACACCACAGTGCAAGATAAAGTCCACAAGTAATGCAGTAGTGTTTGCTTAATTTGCACATAATAATACTCACATCCAGTTCAACAAAGATATAAACAGAAATTGCCATCTTCGATAATGAAGATGGCGTTTTTTTTACTTTATCAGAAGCTGAGAGCATGAGTAGACAGATTATTTATTATCTTAAGGTTTTAATACGCTAGAATATGCATCTTGGAACACTAATCATCCTTTATGACAAGAGGTGCATTCTAAGTATATAAGGACTATTATTAAATCCTTAAGAAATAACTTGAATTTATTTAATGCAACAAAGTGTGTTAGAAAAGCTTATCTTATGCTAAGGTCTTAAGCAATCATTACTCTCTTCTTTGTATCCTTCAGGCAAATTTAATAAAAGCAATACCGCACAAAGCTTGTACGAAAGATGACGAAAAAAATGCAATCAAACTTCGTGCAAAACCGTCAGGCGTGCGGTGCGGTGTTGCCTAAAGAAAAAGGAGGATATTATTTATGACAACTAAGAAGAATTATGAAATAGGAACAGAAGCTAAAAGCATTATTGTCCATAATGCTGCCCAAGCCCATATGACAGCATCAGATTATTTTAATAATCTTGTTTTGGGGTTGCCGTCTCAGGTGTATGTAAATCTTTACAATGACGGAGTGGAAAAATACAATTCTGCTATATATGCACTGTATACAAGTGTATATATTATTAATCCAGCAACATTTCATAAAAATGAAGGTTCTGCAAGATCAGATGCAATACTTTCAATACGTGTCAACTCATGCGTAGCCATGATTATATTTATGATTGCTGATAAACACAAAATTCCTGAAGCCAAGGTTGCAATGCTTCTTATTGCCTTAGGTTTAGAGTATTGGTATAATGCTCAACATTTTATAAAGTGTTACAATGTGAAATTCAGCAAATCAAAGAATTTACTAAATGTTCACGGCAATAAATCTGCCCCTATAATGAGTACGATACTTTACGACATAGTAAATGCTTCTCAGACCAACAGTATAATAGAGCCATTTGCTGGTGCATGTGCCGCTACAAAAACTATTCTATCAGCTATAGGAAACGATCCTAAAAGCTACACACTTGGAGATGCGGATAAGGAAAAATGCAATCTATATTTTTGCGTGCGTGAAAAGCCAAATGAATTAAAATCAGCTTGTCTATTACTTGCATTAAGCATTATTGGCGGTTATGACAACTTTGATGTCTTAAAAAAACAAAGCATTAATCTCCCAGATAAAATTACGGCTAAAAACTGTGATTATATCGAAGCTGCTATCTTCCTCTACCGGAACGTTGTCAGCGTTCACTCTAAAGGACAAAATCTAATAAAAAATAAAGATAAGCATTTAAGCGCAGAACAGCAAGCTAATCTTTTTGCCAATCATATTAACTGCATTTCTGACTATAATGAAATGCTTCGGAAGGTAAACTTCATTCATTCTGACGCCCTTTCCTTGCTCAATGAACCACTTTCACCATGTACTTTAGTATATCTTGATCCACCTTACATAAAAACATGGGGTTATACGAACCCCAACAATGGTCTTAAGGAGTTTAAAAAAAACGATCATTTAAACCTATTTGAGTTTGCCAAGAAAAACTACGACAAATGCAAGTTTGTGCTAAGCTGTCGTTTTACAGCTACACGTCAGCGTTCCAAAGAAAAGACTCATGAAGATGTACGAAACGATGAAGCCAATGGTTTTTACGCAGTAAAAGATGCAAAAATCTCCGGATTTTACTTCATGTATTATGGATCCGAAGCTAAAAAGGCTGGCAAGCAATTCTATTACATTGAGGTTCCATTTGATAATAAAGGAACTATTGAAGTATTTATAACGAACTTTTGGTTTCCTGGATGTACGGCGTTCTGAACGCTATTTACACCTTTAAGTACAACCAGCCCGTTCACTATCAAATGGACGGGCTGTGTTGCACTGCACGACGTATTATTCGCATACGCGAATGCAGCATTATATTTTAGACAGAATTTCCTTACGCTTTTCATCAAATTCTTCCTGAGTAATTACTCCCATATCCAGAAGCTGTTTGATTTCTGCGAATTTTTCCTGTGATGACTTCTGAGCTTCTGCAGGTGCCTGTATTATAACCTCTCTCTTATTACCGTTTCCGCCGCTTGCCCAGATAAGAAGAACAATCCAGAGAATAACAGTACCTCCGAGCAAAAGATTAAGCACATAGATAGCTGTTGCCGCTACATGACCTGTACGTCTGGCAAGCTTAGCAGGATACATATAAATCGGGTAGATGACTGACAAGCCCATACTGATCAGAGCAAATGCCAAAATGAAAAAAACATCAAACTCATTTACGAATCTTGATCCTACATAGAACGCATAGGTTAATACAAAGAAAAAGAGAAACATTATATTATTAGCTGATGTATCAAGATAGCAGTCTGTACACACTCCATATTTATTATGTATAGCCTCTTTTTTGCACTTAGGGCAATAATGCTGCTCCTTGTTTCTATTTTTAAGGTTATATCCCATTGACAGCAGTATTATCGCTATAGCTGTAAAAACCGATATATTAAACATAACTCGTGGATCTAAGCCGATATCTTTTAAATGATATTCTACCGAGCTATCCATCATACCCAATATCCAGCCACAAGTCAGAATCTGCAACACAAATATGATATGTCTGCTGTAATGAAGAACCAAATTACGCAACTTAGACGAGAATGGCGATTTAGCCGCTGGCTGAATTTGTTTAGACGGTTTTCTTGCAGACTTACTGTTACCTATAGGGGTATTCAGCTTTTTTATGAAGGCATCCATAGCAGACGGCTGCTGACTTGCATTGTTATTGCCAATCTGTGCACCGCACTTACCACAGAAAGCACTGCCTTCGTTCAATTGATTTCCACACTTTTTGCAAAACATATGTATTTATCCTTTCTATCATATCTCCATGAAAAGCAATACAGCATTTGCTTATTCTATTGTCAAAGCAACATACTCCTTCGATACATACCCGATTTCTGAGCCAAATCTTATTTTATACCAGTCGCCATCCTCTCCTGTAATATGTACAACATCCCCTTTCGGTACTTGTCCAATTACAGGCGCATCTACTGACGGTGAAGTTCTTACATTAAGCGCATCATTTTCTGTGATAACAATACCTTCTGTAGTATTATCATCACTATTATAAAATTCAAGCATAATATCCTGATAGCTTTTTAAACTTAAAGGTGTTGCACGATCACTTTCATTTACAGCATTTATCTGCGCAGTGTATTCTTCCTCACTAACCGCAATATCATTAATAGATGCATCCCAGTCTTCGTGTCCAAGGTTGCTTGATTTTATAATAGTCTTAAACTCGCCATCATTATACTCTTGGAATATCATATGTAAACCGCCAATAGGAATTATTCTTCCGCATAATTTGCCTGTCTTTTCCACATAGTATTCAAGCTTGTAGCCTCCATCATTGAAATCAGTATCTGTAATCAGCTTACCATTGTGAAAGCTATATAGCCGCCCCATGTCGGAAAATTTTCCGCAATCTACATAAAGTTCGGGAATGTCATCCTTATCAAGATATATTAAAGCATATTCAGAAAGTGAATCATATTCGTTTTCAGTATTAATTATTTCAAGATAAGCATTTTCCCACGAATACTCTATATCTTTCTTCTCTGATACGACTATCTCCATATCTTCGGCATCATACCAGCTATAAGCAGTCCATTTAGGTTTAATGACAGCACCAGAAGAAAGCTGTTTTTCTTTTTCGTTCTCTGTGCTGCCTTCAATAATCTCGCCTGTTACGATGTTTTCAATTACTCTCACCGCAGTTTCGTGTCCATAATCGGTATATGCGTTCCACATATCACCCGAGTTAATATCTAAAAAGCTCTGCGTAAAATGTGTTGACACATGACTATAGCCAACTATTCCGTTTGCATAGAATTCAGGAGTATTGGAAAATTCCCACTTATAAACTTTACCGTCTGCTTTAACAACCGTGAGTACGCCATAGGGATCATAGCTCCCCTCTTTATTTTCACTCTTGAGTACAAGTTCGTACTTACCGTCATCGTTTATATCTGCAATGCAATAGGTATAACTGGTATAATTCCGTGAATCAGGATCAATTATAGCAGTATGTGCATTTGGATTTTTCAGGATATCTTCATATAAATCGAGCTCCGACTTCACAGTATCTTCTAAATTGATAGGCTCAGCTTCTGTAACAACAACGGATGTTTCTTCTTCACTCATTTTCTCCTTTGTGCTGTTATCGGGCTTTGTGTCTGACAGGCTACTTCTCTCAGAAGCAATATCACTTTCTGAATTATTATCAGAATCTCCACACCCTGTAAACATCGATGCCGTCATCAAAGACACAGTAAGCAGTGCAGTTAATCTTTTCATAATAAAACCACCTTTTCTTAAAATCATCATAACTCGACATTATAATTATAACTCATTGTGGTAGTTTTGTCAAGCATCATATCACTCTATGTAGCAGTATGTTAATCAGTATCATCTCCAGATTATCGAAGCTCTCGCATTTACTCACAGCATAACTCTCCAATAGCCTGTCTATAATACAAGTCAGTAAATCTTCAGGAGACACATCATGGAACACTCTGAGTGATGTTTGCTTGACTATCATCACACATCTTTTATCTTTACCGTCCGATACCCAGAACTCGGTGTAAGTTTCATCCGACTCTGCGACTTCAACGCTAAAATTTCCGTTTACGCTATAAGAGAAATCACTATATGAGCGAAAATAAATAAGCTTAAGAATTTTATTCTTCCTATCTGTCAGCTTCACAATATCAATCCTTTCATTCGCCTTCCGGAACAGATAAACCTTATTTCAAATCAAACAAATCTCACTTCAACAAATTGTTACAAAAGTCAATTCCAGAAGTCCCGATACAAATCATCGCAGGGCAGCTTTATCATTATTTCAAATTTGCATAGAGTGCCCATTTTCAGCGTAGTTTTGGCAAAAAACAAGCCTTGATGTCTTTTTAGTATCATTAATACGTATCGCTTTAAAGTATCTTTCTCTTACTACAGCCGGCTTTTCACGGCATCTCCCCGAAAGCAACTCACGCTGTATTATCAGTCAATCTCATTTCCAATTCAGAGCAGCCTTATTTACAAAACAGATAAAAATAAATTCAAAATCAGATTCACATCAAATCAAAATAGTTGAATATTCATTCAGCGCAGTATAATATCATATGAAAGCCAGTACAATCATTTCAATTCAGAGCAACGTCGTATTTCTCATTTTAGCAGTATAGTATTCTCATTTCTTCATCTGTTAAAAAGTTTCAAAATGCAGTAAAATATAAGTATGAGAAATTGAAAGGAGTATATCATGGAGCAAGAAAAGAACTTCATCTTAACCAGAATACAACAGTTCCTTAATGAGCGTGGCTGGACTATATACAGGCTTGCTAAAGAAGCGGATTTAGCGTACTCATCGCTGAACAATATCTTCGTCCGCAATACCGTTCCCAGTGTTATAACGCTTGAAAAGATATGCAGCGGACTTCAGATCAGCCTGACGCAGTTCTTTGACGAGCAAACAACGGTCACCGAGCTTTCCGATATACTCAATGATGCCGAGCGTGAAGTCATTGCCATGTATCGTAATCTCAACAATAACGACAAAGAACTTCTTAAAGCATACCTTATGGGATTAAACAAGAAGTTACCCGAAATATCCGAATAGAGATACCGACCTGTCTTGATATTAAAGGCAGGTCTTTTTTTCTTAGCAACAAAATTATTCTCTTGTCCTCAGTTCAACCATTATATCGTTGATGCAATTCTGCATCTCGCCGATTGTTTCAAGTAACAAATCATTCATTGAGCTATACGTTCGAATTTTATAACCATCACGCAGCTCATTATTTGTATATGAGCTGATATCTCCGATGAATTTTCCTGCGAACATATCAATAAATTCACTGAATGACACACTTTTGAATAAATCTTCAGGACGTTGTTCAAAGCATATTACAGGTCTTATATCGTATCCCGTGCTGACAAGAATATTCGTTTTTCCTATAGAGTTATTTTCAAACAATATTACATAATAAAATTTATATTCTTTGAGTACACGTTCTGAGCCATTAGTAAACGCTCCTAAATCATCATGACTTTCACAAAAGAAGGGGTGTTATTCGCAAAAACTCCACATCTTGTTTCTTCCTTTCGTGTTACATCGTTGTCGTAAAAATCCTCTGCTGGTAAGTGCCATTATAATCAATCCTTTCAAAATAAATATTGACAAATCGTGTGTTTTGTCTTATAATATCAGGTATAGACTCCCGAATGTCAAGAGTTTATCCCCAACCTTGCTATTAACAATATTTTATCACAGACAAACATAAATGTCTATGGAGTATACTCCAAGAGTTTACTCCCAACTTATCTGAAAGGAAGATGTATATGATCGATAATAAGTACGATATTGACGAGACTGTATGGAAAAAGAACTTCGCTTCAAAGTTCAATACCCTTCTCGCCGCTAAAAATGTCAGCATAAACAAGGCTGCAACAGAAATAGGCGTTGACGGAAAGACTCTCCGCAGCTATGCCGCAGGTACAAGCGTACCTTCCGCTATAATAATCTGCAAGCTTGCCGACTATTTCGACGTATCAACTGATTACCTCGTTGCTAACGGCAAGAAAGACACCGGCTTTTCGGATAACACTATTTCTGAGCTTGCCAATGTGGTAAAGCACATTAAAACTACCGTATCTTCAAACGATGATGAGGATATTGTAACATTGACAATCGAGGATAAAATACTTACCGCTGTTCTTACAGAGTTGTATGACAACCGAAACCGCAGTGACTACGAAAATGTAGTCGGTACGCTTGCCAATGCTTATGGCAGAATGAAAGCACATAAAGGACAGCTTGTCGATTATCCGACCTTTGAAAAGTTTATCCGCCGTAAATTCATCTATCACGGCTTGGAAGATGACTGCTTCTCCTGTGTAGATGAGAACGGTGATGACTGCATAGCTGTTGATGATTGGGCGTCTTATGATGAAATCGAGCGGCGTGAAGAAGAATGGGACAACATGACCGCCTTTGATCGTGAACGCTGGTGGTCAGAGTTCTGCAAATCTCAGTCATAAAACCATTAAAAGCTGTATACCCAAAACTTAAAGGTATACAGCTTTCTGCATGGTACATACTACATATCAAAAATTGCAGTTCATACTCAGAATACAAATTTTCTTGAACAAATCTAATTTTCTTGCAGTCAACATGATATTGCATCAAGGGGATAATCCGCTAAAAACTGAAAGCTCCTACAATTCAAATGAAATGTAGGAGCTTTGAATTTTATCTCTTATTTTTATCAGTGGTGTCAGAAAGGTCTGCTGTCTTATACACAGAATACCCTTCATAGTGATAGCTTGCGTCAATACCTTTCATATACATCTCTCGGTCAGAAATCCTGTCTGTAAGGGCTTCTTTCAGCAGCAGACTGATTTCAGTATCTTTAATCGGACTGCGTTCCATTGCAAGAAGATAATCCTGCTTATCGACAGCACTCCAATCTAAAACCATACCCAGTTCTTTCTTTAGTATACAATCAAGCCATATGCGTGTACTGCGACCATTACCTTCACGGAATGGATGAGCTACGTTCATCTCTACATACTTAGCGATTATCTCCTCAAAGGTAGACTGCGGCATTCTTTCGATGGACTTCAAAGCCTCTGCCAGATACATCACAGGAGCAAAACGAAAGCCTCCCTTTGCAATATTCATTGTTCGGAGCTTTCCAGCAAAATCGTATATTTCTTCAAACAAATAACGATGTATCTCCGCAAGTGCTGCGAAACTGCCTGCTTCAAGCGTATCTAAGTACCCTGTTTCAAATAATTCAGCCGCCTTTTGCTTGCTGATGCGTTCTTCTACATCTGCAAGCTCTGCTGAATTAGTGATACCGAGCTTATTCTCTAATGCCATATCACACCTCCCACATTATCTTTCATAATATATTATACCATAAAATCGCATACCATGCAACAGAAAATTGCAAACTCAATCAAACAGAGGGGCAAATTAGTATCCACTGCAGGCACCGAAGAACTTGCTCATGTCGAGATGATATCCACAATCTTATATCAGCTGACCAAAGATCTTACCATTGATGAGATCAAAGCAAGCGGATTTGACACCTATTTTGTAGATCACACTACAGGAATTTATCCAATAGCCGCATCTGGTGCACCGTTCACAGCAACGTATTTCCAGAGCAAGGGTGATATTATCACTGATCTTCATGAAGATATGGCAGCAGAACAGAAGGCACGAACCACCTATGACAATATTCTCAGGTTAGCAGACGATCCGGATGTACGGGATCCTATCAAGTTCCTGAGACAGCGTGAGATAGTTCATTTCCAGCGCTTCGGTGAAGCTCTCCGCATCACTCAGGATAACCTCAATTCAAAGAATTTCTACGCCTGCAATCCTTCATTTGACAAAAACTGCGGCAGAAGAAGATAATGTTAAAAAATGGCTCCGGAAAGATATCCGGAGCCATTATTATCATAAAAGCTGACTTTTCTATTCCAGCAGTCCCTTTATTCCGTCCTCTTTGAACTTCTGCTTGTAATATACAAGCTCTTCTTCGATGATATCGTCAATAACATTCATACCGAGCAGTTCAACGGGAGCCTTATCATCAGTAAGAATTCTGCCTTTGCTTTCGTATTCCGTAAGATTTTCAGATACTTTTCTCATCATAGAATACAGTGCATCATTTTCGACAGATTCATTATTTCTTTCAAGAGTATCAAGCATATTCGGATTATCTGACGCAAAAAGCTCTCGGTTGGTAGAACCTGATACATCAACGGTATACACCTGATCAAAAACCTCAGAAATAGTATCAGCAAGCCAGCCATTGATTCCATCAGAACTGTCTGAGCGCATATTCATATTGACAACCATTACTCCCCCATCTTTAAGATGAGACTTCACAAGCGTAAAGAACTCGACCGATGACATTTGAAATGGAATTGTGATATCCTGATAGGCATCAACCATAATAACATCATACTTCTTATCGGACACATTCAGAAAAGCTCGTCCGTCGTATGCGGTAACCTTCACATTTTCCGGAAGATCAAAGTATTTTCTGGAAAGATCCACGATCTTTTCATCAATCTCAACGCCCTCAGCATTTATTTTATCAAGATAATTCATGCACTGCTTTGCATAAGTTCCTGTTCCCATGCCAAGGATCAGTATATCCTTTTCCTCCGTGCCGCAATCTGACATAAGAGGTGCAGCCATTGCATAATCGTAGTACATTCCTGTCAGACTTCCATCTTTTACATAGACAGACTGCACTCCAAAAAGAACATTTGTGGAAAGATACGTCTTATCATTTTCCTCCTTGACCTGAAGATAATTATAAACTGACTCCCCCTCATATACCAGATGACGTTCCCAGAACGCGAATCCAAGACGTGTGGACAGCACTGAAAATACTCCGAACATGACAGCAGAAACGATACAGCGAATTTTTCCGCGTCTGCCATAAATGAAATAAACAAGCCCGAGCACAAGAAGGATTCCTGAGAAAATCAGGAAAGTAACAGCAGTTCCAACCGCCGGAATTGAAATAAACGTAGGCACAAAGGTTCCGATAATGCTTCCTATAGTGTTGAATGCACCAAGGGTTCCGACAGTTTTTCCGCTGTCGTCAAGGCTGTCAACGGTATATTTCACCAGTGACGGCGTTACAGTTCCGAGCAGAAAAAGCGGAAAAACAAATACAACCATACACGTTATAAACGCTGCCCATATCAGGAAATTAGTATTCACTGTGACAACCAGCAGTGCTGAAATTCCAAGTATAACGAACTTTCCGAGAAAAGGAATTGCAGCTATCCACAAAGCTGCAAGTATAAGGCGAGCATAAAGCTTGTCCGGATTTGGATTTTTATCGGCACTTTTTCCGCCGTAGATATTTCCGAGTGCCATTGCTATCATGATCGTACCAATAATGATCGTCCAGACAATTTGTGATGAGCTGAAATATGGTGCGAGCAGGCGGCTTGCTCCAAGCTCTACAGCCATAACGGACATTCCTGCAAAAAACTCCGTCATGTAAAGATACCATTTGTTTTTCAGTATTTTTGCTGAATCCGCAGGCGATTCTGATTGATTTTTCTTTTTCATTTTGACCTCCTTGAATATATTATTAATCAAAAAAGGTTCCGCATTCATGCGAATACGGAACCTTTGCATATCAGTTGCTTTCAGGAAGCTTATCAATGAGCATGAGAAGCTTTTTCTGTACAGCAAGAGCATCTTTGTTTGTGATGCCGTCGCCTACATTCGAGCAATCAGAATTTACCGCACCCTGCGGCGTCATTGAAGACTTGTCAGAGCCTCCTACAGCATATACGTCAGGATTTCCAAGAACCTGCATGATAAGTATTGCATCTGACAGAGAAAGCTCCCCGTCACAGTTAGCGTCACCATAGTTAACATCCGGAACAGGCTTAGTTGTAGGATCTGTTGTTGGATCTGTCGGAGGTTCTGTAACAGGAGGAACGGGGGTATCAGTTCCTGTATCACCAAGACCGTCCTTGTATGTGCCGTCCGGCTCGTAGCCGTAGTAGAGCTCGCCGTTCACATACACAGGAACATAAGGTGACATTACACCGTGAGTGCTTCCTGTTGCGTCTGTTGTAGGCTTAGCGTCAAGAATTTCCTTGTTTGAGAAGTCGTTTGAAGCATCCCAGCCGCTTCCGTAATTCGGACAGACAAATGCAAGAAGAATTTCACACTGCTGCATTCCCTCAGAAACAGGAAGAACAGCACGTCCGTCAGGAAGTGTAACTTCAACATAGTAAATATTTCCGTCATACTTTACAGGCTTTGAGATTTCTGCTGGCTTTATGCCCTTTGCAGCATACATTGCAGACTGGTCACGGTCGCAGCGGATAACGATGCTCGCCGGATCAATTCCGGCATCGGCAAATTCACTGAGATCCATAAAATAGCGGAAGGAAATATTGTCCTGTACTCTTGCCGGCCATGCAGAGTGGTTTGTGATCTTGAAGCTGAGAGTAATTCCGCTGTCTGTGCTTCCCTTGTTGAGAGTTTCTACAAAAAACTCGGGACCGTCATGCTTTTCAGGCTGAGGAAATGTCGGATCAGATTTTCCGCCGTACTTGTCGAGCATTTTGCAGAGAATAGCTGTAAATCCGGCATTATAGTCAGTTGCAACCTCATTGTTGATGTAGTTGTTTCTGTCGTCCTCGTAAGAACCGTCCTGTGTAGGACCTCCGGCAAGTGCACCATAGAGAGTGTGTCTGTTGCGCTCAGGCATATAGATATCATTTTTCCATGAGCCATGAGCTGTTCTGTGGTGAGCGTTGTGAGCAGGCTTATCGCCATAACCTACAACATAGCTCTGACAAGTCGGATTATCACCAAGGACATAATTGATTTGGGTTTCGTAGAATTTCTCATAATCAGAAGTATCTGTATCAGCAAGAACAGTATCAGAAGCAACAGCAGTAATAAAAGCGGCTGTCTGAGCATATCTTGCACAGCCCCAGTTATGAATATATGCAAGCTTGCCATCGACTCTTTCAACATCATATGTCAGATAATCAACGTGCTTCTTTACATGATTGATATATGTAGCATCCTTTGTATTGATAGCATAAAGGAGCATTGCGCCCTGCATTACATCGTCCCAGCACATACACCATGTATATTTAAGAACATCCTGTCCAAGCTCCTTATCAAGATTCGGAATATAGCTTGCTGCCTTATCAAGGTATGCCTTATCGCCGGTAGCGATATAAAGCCAGTTTGCGGCATAGAAAAGCTCATCATAAAAATGACTTGAACGATAGAAGTTTGGTGCATTACTGAGAGCATACACTTCATCACTAGGAGATGTTGCAGCAACCTCGAAAATATGCTCAGCGTGTTCAAGGTATTCAGCAAGCTTTGAATCGTCTACTCTTCCTTTAAGAGCGCAGTAGCCTGATGCAAGAGCAGCTGACATTCCGCCAAATACAGCCGAACATCCGGAAGAAGCCTTATAAATCTCACGCGCTTCCTCATATGATGTACCAGCGTCCTCCATACCATACTGATAAAGTTCGACTGGTCCCCACCATGTATGGTCAATAGTACCGTTACCTACCTGAAAAACAATCTCATCACCGAGGTCGCAGTCAACGAAGTAATCAAGAACAAATTCGAGATTATTTACATAATTCTGCATTTCGCCGCTGTTTTCAATTCCTTCCGGATACTGATAAAGTCCCCATGCAAGAACAGATGTCGTATACGCCATAGGCAAATTGAACTTTACATGGTCACCAGCGTCATACCAGCCTCCCTTGATCTCGTCGATCATTGTTGAATCGGCACGCCACTCAACACGGTTCCATTCCGGAAGCGGACCTGCCTGCTGGCATTCATAGAAATACAGGGATTTCTGAAGTGCCTCTGCATAATCAGGATTTTCTGAAGCAGCTGTTGCTGTTGTCTTAAACACATCTGATGCCGGAGCAGAGATGTTGACAGCCCCGACAACGGAAGCTATCATTGCTGCTGATAACGCAGCGCTTGTCAATTTTTTAAACATAGTTTTCTCCCCCATTTTATTGCTCCTTGTGCTGACAGAGCAATATAAATTTTATTATGTCAATTATGCCACATATTTCTAAGTTTGTCAAGATAAAATCAACATTATTTTAAAATTTTAGTAACAAAAGGCGATGTACATTCATACACCGCCTTATATTTGAATATTCAGATCATTTTGAGAGATCGCTGATTATTTTTTCCAGAACAGGAATATCCTTTTCGAGAGTTTTTTCCATTTCCTCTTTAGTTGTGTAAAGCCGCTGCTGAGGCTTTCTTACTGCAATAAAAAGATCATATGGAATATCGCTCTCCTCTAAACCGGCACGATCTGCAAAATTAGTATTTTTCAGATAGAATCTGCCGCTTCTGATATTGATATTATCAGGAAACATTTCACTTAGATCTATAAGATCCTTTTCCGGATCAACAGCCTCAAGTAATTTGCTGTCGCCTATAACGATAACGCTTTCAGAACTGTTAAGCTGCGTCACAAGGCTTGTATCCGAGCCGTTTGCATATCCTCCGGCAGCATTATCAGGTCTGTGAATGAAATATACAGCGCCCTCTGTTTTTCCGTTGTCATTGAGATCCTCAGACATATCGGTGATATAATCTTTAAGTTTCGGAGCGTTTCCGATAGTACCGTCACCGCATACCACAAGAACGATAACATCCGGATTTTTTTTAGTAAGAACATTGTGTGTCAGAACGACAGCAATAAATACAAATACCGCCGCTATTCCGAGCCACCATTTATTATGATAAAAGAAATTTCCGACTTTTTTCCAAAATGTCAGCTTTACCGTTTCTTCGGTCTCCTCATGGATCTCCTCAGATTCTTCTATAATGCCCTGTTTCAGACGCATAAGTTCCTTTTTTTCTTCAAGGATACGCTTGTCGTATTCTTCCTGACGTTTTTTTTCACGTTCAGCGATACGCCGCCTGATTTCTTCCTGCTGAGCTTCTTCTTCCTTTTCACGCTGGATACGGAGTTCCTTATTGACTTCAAAAACGCTCTTTTTTATATCAAGCCTGTCATCGGCGTCGTCAGCAGGAGACACTATTTTCTTTTCTTTATCCTTCATTTCAGACCGATCAGCCTAACGGACGCATTGTCGGGAAAAGAAGTACATCTCTGATAGACGGACTGTCAGTAAGAAGCATTACAAGTCTGTCAAGACCAAAGCCAAGTCCGCCCGTAGGAGGCAGTCCGTATTCAAGAGCTGTTACGAAGTCCTCATCGACCTCGCCTGTTGTATCGCCGAGAGCACGTCTTGCTTCAACCTGCTGTACGAAACGCTCCTTCTGATCAATAGGATCATTAAGCTCAGAGAAAGCATTTCCCATTTCACGGCAGAAGATAAAGTATTCAAAACGCTCAGTAAATGCGGGATCTGTAGGCTTTCTCTTTGCAAGAGGAGAATTTTCAACAGGATAGTCGTATATAATAGTAGGCTGAATGAGCTTATCCTCAACAAACGCATCAAAGAATGCAATGAGAACGTGTCCCTTTGTAGCATTTTTGCCTTCTTCAACTTCTACTCCGTGAGCCTTTGCGCAAGCTCTTGCATCCTCGTCTGTAGCCCAGTCGTTATAGTCAACGCCCGCATACTTCTTTACAGACTCAGCCATTGTAAGACGCTCCCATGGACTTTCCATGTCTATCTCAACGCCCTGATATGTTATCTTAGCAGTTCCGCAGACATTTCTTGCGATAGTTCTGTACATATTCTCGATAATATCCATCATGCCGATATAGTCAGTATATGCCTGATACATCTCGATGGTAGTGAACTCAGGGTTGTGGGAAGTATCCATACCCTCGTTTCGGAAGATTCTTCCGACTTCGTAAACACGGTCAAAGCCGCCTACGATGAGCTTTTTGAGATTAAGCTCTGTCTCGATACGCATGAACATATCCATGTCAAGAGTATTGTGGTGAGTCTTGAACGGTCTTGCAGCAGCAGCAATCTGGATAGGGAGAAGTACAGGAGTTTCAACCTCAATATAGCCGAGATTGTCGAGATAATTTCTGATCTCAGTAATGATGCGGCTTCTCTTTACAAATGTATCCTTTACATCGGGATTTACGATAAGATCAACATAACGCTGACGGTATCTCATATCCTGATCTTTGAGACCGTGCCATTTTTCGGGGAGAGGAAGAAGTGACTTTGAAAGAAGTACGATATTCTTTGCATGAATAGAAATCTCGCCCTTCTTTGTTCTGAATACAAATCCTTCAACACCGATGATATCACCGATATCCCACTTTTTCTTGAATTCCTTGAAAAGATCAGCACCAACCTCGTTGGAGCGGATATACACCTGTATTCTGTCAGAGCCGTCACGGATATCAATAAAGTTTGCTTTACCCATATCACGCCAGCTCATGATACGTCCTGCAAGACGGACGATATTCTCATTAAGAGCCTCGATTTCAGCCTTTGCCTTTTCCTCGTCATCTCCAGCTTCGGCAAGAATTGCAGCTTCTTTAGCCTCATACTCAGCCTTATAGTCAGCTGCAAGACCTGTCACATCAAACTTTGTAATCTGGTAGGGATCTCTTCCTGCTTCTCTGAGAGCAGCAAGCTTATCAAGACGATCCTTCTTAAGGATATTTATATCAACAACAGGCTCTTCCTGAACCTGATTTTCAATGTTTTCACTCATTGTTTTTTACTTTCCTTTCTGCAGGCAGCGCTGACATTCCTGCACGGTAAGCCATTTACGCTGCAAAAGATATACTCCGTTTACTTGGAGATCTCAAGAACCTCAAATCTGAGCTCGCCGGCAGGAGCCTCAACCATGAAAATATCTCCGACCTTCTTTTTCATTGCCGCCTTACCTATCGGTGATTCGTCAGAAATCTTTCCTTCTCTTACGTTAGCGTGGTTTGTTCCCACAATAGTAAAGGTTTCGATCTTGCCGTTATCAAGACGCTTTATAGTGATCTTTGAGCTCATTCCGATCTCGTCAACAGAGATACTGGATTCATCAACGATCTCAGCATTGTCGATTGTATACTGAAGTTCAGCGATCTGAGCTTCAAGGATAGCCTGTTCATTCTTTGCCTCATCATACTCAGCATTTTCGGAAAGGTCTCCGTATGAACGAGCCACCTTCAGTCTCTCAGCAACTTCCTTACGTTTATTGATTTTAAGGTCATCAAGCTCAGCCATAAGCTTTTAATAGCTGTCTCTTGACATTTTTTTCAAAGCCATTTTAATGCACTCCTTACATAAATTACAGTAATCCTTATTATAATATATTTTAAGAGACTTGTCAAGATTAATTTTAAGCTGTACTCAAAAAAGACGGCTGATTTTCTTTGCTGTAACAAAAACATTTCTGCTTTCCACAAATTATCACATAATTTTCTTTTTTCAGGTATAGACAAATTTAACAAAACATGATATAATAATTGTGAATCCACTTTATTACTGCGCCCTGCAGATCATTCTGCTGCTTCTCACATCCGGCGCAAGAAAGGAATAACTATGCAGCACGAGAAATCCTGCGGTGCTATTGTGTATCGAAAATTTCACGGAAATACCGAAATACTGCTGATAAAGCATATTAACAGCGGTCACTGGTCTTTTCCGAAAGGACACGTTGAAAAGGGAGAAACTGAAACCGAAACCGCTCAGCGTGAAATCATGGAGGAAACCTCCATTGATGTTATAATTGATCCGACTTTCAGGGAAACTGTTACATATTCTCCTAAAAAAGATACGATCAAGGTCGTTGTTTATTTTCTGGCAAAGGCTAAAAATGTTGACTTTGTTCCTCAGGAGGATGAAATAGCAGAAATTCGCTGGGTCGATATTTCTCATGCATCCAACATTCTTTCATACGAAAATGATAAAACTATTGTCGCTAAGGCTAAAAATGCCATAAAGGAATCCCATTAGCCGACAATCAAACTTTGAGTTTCTCTCAAAGTTTAAGGAAGGAGTTTATTATGACTTTTTTCAAAAAAATGTTACTTGTGATTACAAGCTGCTGTCTTGCTATGTGCAGCTGCGGAAAAACTGATACCGAATCCGATGCTCCGGACGGAATAGTCAATATTGAAGTCGTTACAGAACCTCTCACTGAAAGCATGGATGATGAAGCTGATGATGATGAAATCATAGTTACCACGACTGCTCCCGTCTTTATTCCGGAGTACGTCTGGACTACCACTACCATAAAAAAAGCAAAACCGTACCACGCAGCTGCCAATAATAATTATACTCCTAAACGAACTACAACTTCTCCTGAAAAGCCTTCCAAGAAAACTACTACAACTGCAAAAAGAGTTCCGGTTCCGTCAAAAACTACTATTATCCGTCCGGGCAGCGGTACGCAGATAATTCTCACATCAACTAAGGTCGGTACAGGTACAGGTGTTGGAACTCTCATCACAACTACTGCTGCCATAACTACCGCAAAATCCACAACAACTGCTGCAGCAACAACAACAAAACCGCCTCAGCTCGTTCTTCTGGAGGGGATGACGCTTGAAGAAAAAGTCTGTCAGATGTTCGTTGTATCTCCGGAACAGCTTACCGGCAGCAGTGATTATTCCACGGATGCTGATAAGGAGCTAAAAAATTCTCTTAAAAAATATCCAGTGGGTGGACTTATATTCTCCAAAGGAAATATTGAATCAAAAAATCAGATAACCGCTATGCTGCGTAATTTGCAGACAGCTGCACAAGAAAATTCCGGTGCCGGAATATTTACGGTCATTCAGGAGGAGGGCGGCACATTTGCTCCCGTTTCTGATAAACTCGGAATATACAATCCCGGCTCAATGGCGCAGATCGGAGAAAAAAACGATAAGGATGCTGCATACAACGCCGGAAAGGATCTCGGATCTGACCTTAACAACCTCGGCTTCAATATTAATCTTGCTCCGGTTGCCGATCTCGGAACCAACAGCAAAAATGGTCTCGGCAGCAGAGTGTTCAGCAGCAATGCAAATATCGCCGCTGATATGGTCTCAAAGCTCGTAGAAGGTCTTTCAGAAGCCGGTGTCGGCTCTGTACTCTGCCATTTCCCCGGTGTGGGTGCTTACGACGGTAAATCTGCTCTTATCAAGCGCAGTCTCAGTCAGCTCAGAAAAGAAGAATTCCTTCCATTCAAAAGCGGTATCGAAGCCGGCGCAGATTTCGTTCTGGTAAGTCACCACATCGTTTCCGGAATCGGCGACAATCTTCCCTGCAGTCTTTCATATACCGCTGTCACTGGAATCCTCAGAAACGAGCTTGAATTTGACGGAATCATTATTACTGAATCCCACAAGGCAAGTGCAATCACAAAGAAATATTCCGCCGGCGAAGCAGCAGTTATGGCAATCAACGCCGGAGCTGATATCGTTCTGCATCCCGCTGATCTTGAAGAAGCTGTTGAAGCAGTATGCGCAGCTGTTGAATCAGGTGAAATCATGGAAAAAAGAATCGACGAAAGTGTAGCACGCATACTCGCTGAAAAAGCGGAAATGGGTCTTATCTGACCTCACAAATAAATAAGACCAGCCGTTCAGGCGGCTGGTCTTTTTTACACAATATCAAAAAGGCGGTGAATTCCTTGATAAAACTAAAAAAACGCTATGTAATTCCGGCACTTCTTATAATTTTAATGGTCGTTATACATATTATCGCGCGTCTCAGCACCAATTTTGCAGATTTTTACGTCATGAATATATTCCCCGTGATAACAAGCTGTTTCTCGTTTATCAGCGGAATATTCCCATTTTCGCTCGGAGAAATCATGATCATCATCGCTGTTATTCTTGT
>JAFTYF010000013.1 GCA_017461395.1 Ruminococcus sp. | reverse complement strand
TTTCGTTACTACGACAACCACTACGACACCTGTACCTAAAAAAGCCGCTGAAGAAAATAATACTTCAGCGGCTTTATAATTATTCTTCTGTAAGTATTCCAGAATATCTCGCACCGTCAACAACAACCGTAATATTCACAATACGCTTTACTTTGCTGTAAACATCTTCCTTGCTGAGCGCATAGTGCTTGTAGAAATCATCGGTAACACTGTAAGCAGTTGTTACTGTTTCATCACCGTACCATTTCACACCAGTACGCACGTCAACGTGCGTGGCAGTATATGTAGTGTCGATGTTGGCGATACCCGAAAAACCGATATCCTGAGCCGCACAGCAGACGATTTTTGAGGAAATTTTCTTTCCGGATTCATCATAGCATACAATATCCGCAGCTGTTCCCTTTGTATGCTGTCCGGAACCGTTTCCGCCGACATTTTTATCATGCAGTGTGCAGCGATGACCGGAATTTACAATAATTTTCGAGCAATTGAGAGCTTTGAAAAGCTGTTCAAGTTTCTGAAAAAGGTTATTATCAATCAATATTTCATGAGTTCCGCCGCATTTACAGCGGAACTCGCTGATGTTAAAATGGGCTGTTAACTGTGTTCTGTCTGTAGATTTGTATTTAATAATCATACTTGGTCCTCCTTCAATTATCCTCCCTATGGTTTTTTAGCCGTTTAATGATTTTAAGCGCCCATTGTGCCTCCGGATTGATTTCTGCATAATTTTCGAAAATACTTACAATTTCCATTATCGTAATATACCCAAATACCAGAACTGCTGCTACAGTTCCTGCGATATCCGACAGCTCTGCAGCCTGATAATATTTTCCAAGCGCACATATTCCGATGTCCAGACCACAAGCTGATGTCATTACTACTATTTCGCCGAGCTTGTTGAGTCCTCCTCTGCGCATTTTCGAAC
This sequence comes from Ruminococcus sp., assembly GCA_017461395.1. Lineage (GTDB taxonomy): Bacteria > Bacillota > Clostridia > Oscillospirales > Ruminococcaceae > Ruminococcus. The sequence goes on along the minus strand of JAFTYF010000013.1, from coordinate 28,264 downwards.
TTGCAAGCGTATTTGTACAGTACGCTTTTATAAGACCGGTGATGTAATCAGCTGCTGCAAGTCCGATTATAATTATAATCATGATAATATACTGCATTTTATTCCTCCTCAGAGTGCTGTTCCTTCGAGGGCAGCGAGGCGTTCACGAATTTCTGCGAGCTGCTCTGCTACAGAAGGCTGATATGGTACATATGTGCTGTCTGTGATATCTGCTTTGCGCAACATCGGGTAAAAGGTAAGATTGTCCACAGTCTGACCGCTGTATACCACTATTCGGAAGAGATATGACGTATTAGCCTGCGGGGTAAAAAACACATCATTGCTTGCACCAGCTTCTGTTGTGCCCGTGAAGTTGCTGCGCATCAAGTAGAGACGATATGTGCTGTCGGATGCTCCAACTGGATTGCCAGTGAATGCGAGTTTTTCTGTTGGTAACACGACATTCGAGCTGAATTCAAAAATTGCGTTGCTTGTTGCCGTACCGTTTGCTGTTATTGAATTATCTGGATTAACCGTGTAAGTGATTCCGCTGATAGTTTTTGACTCTGATTTTACATCAAGCAAATTTTTTCGCTGATACCCCACCGTATCACGATTTAACGCAATTTCCGTCTTAATTTCAGTGTCGTTATAGTTTTCAAGACCTGACAGTTTTTTTCTTTCATCGTCCGTAAGAAGTCCTTTGCCTTTTTCAGCATCAACTTTCTCGGAAAGAGCTTTATCAATTTTATCCATGTTCTCAGTAATTACTGCCATATCAAACTTATCTGCATGATTTTCCTGTTTACCAAGCTTATAATTTTCTGTATATGTTACAGCCATATTATTTTCCCTCCAATTGATTCACCGTCCGCATTTCAAGTGCGGAAATAACAAATTGTTCCATACCGCTTATACTTTGCGACATTATGGTTGTCTGCATTGCCCTCATCTGCTTATCCTCCTTGCTTCTGCCTGTAGAAATAGTGCTTCCCATGTAAGTGGGACGTACCAGACTTTCTTTAAGATTTCCAAGAATCATACGGATAATATCACCTGTAATTTCATTTTTCTCAATCTCTGTTATTCGCTGAGTTGTTGATATATCCAATTCTGGACAGTATATCGTTCCGCTGTCACCGTATTTGTAATTCTGGAGTTCCCTGAAGCCGTCGTAAACAGGATCACCTCCGAGCGCAGCGATCTGAACCTCGTATGTTGCTTTGGGAGTGCTTACAGTCAACCAGTAAGCATATCCGTCAGCCATAAGCCTTTCCATTGATCCTTCAAATTCTGCATAGTTGAACTGAGCCATGCGTACTATAGGATGATGAAGAAAACCTACAGGTTTTACGACCGCAACTCCCCACATATTGCCGTAATTATCGTAGCAGTGAAGGTTTGTACAGAAATCCGAGTAGTCTACTTTCTGTGATATTCCTGTCATATCGAGTGAATAACGCAGACAGAAAGCGTTGTCTTTAGCATATTGCATACGCTGATTGATACTGAAATAAAAATTATCACGGTAAAGTTCTCCGCCGTAACGTTTTTTAAGACAGTTATCTGCACCGATCATTGCCGCCCAGAGAGTCGTATTTACCAGTTCATCACTGCCTGCATTTGTCTGTATATCAGAATATCCTTCAAATTTGTAGTACTCATATCCGGGAAGATCCGCTTTTTCAATGTTATTAAAACAGAATTCCATAAAATCGCTTGCATTTCCTCCAGAAAATGAAGCGAATGTTATCAGCATATCTGCCATATCACACGTTATATGCCGAGCGTGTACAGTTGTTGTCATTCCTCCGGAATTAATATCCGGCTTATGTGAATCAATTCTGAATAACTGTCCGTCAATTTTCAGAACATTTCCGACAATGAGGTGCTTCCATTTTCCCCAATCATCCAGCGGATGTACAAGATTTATATCCCATCGATCATCGTTATGTACAGATGTGCAGCTGATCGGTTCAATTATTGCAAGCCCATTGTGATCGAAGCCGTTCTGTGGTTCTCTTATATCATATACCCTGATAACATTTTCACGTTCCATTGACCATAGATCTATACCGCTGATATCCGGAAGAAGTTCATTGAATGGATATCCAGAATTCATTGTGGTTTCTATTCTCCATAAAGCAAATGGATAAGGCTTTTCCATAGGGGCTTCTGGAATATCTAAAAAATTTGTTTCAGTCGGAAATCCGTTATCGCCTATTATCCATGACATCACATTCCCTCCCTTAAATTATCGGGAATCCAACAGAAGACAAATATTCTGAATCTCTGAGTTGTTCCTCTGTTACATTTATTTTTGTACCGTCTGAATTTAATATGTAACTTCCTGCGTCTGAATGAATTATGTCTGAATATCCTGTTGCAGCTAATACATAGCCTGATTCATTTGTGTGATGTTCAAGAAATGAATTGGTGCATTTCATTGCTGATTTTGAGGAATTATTATCTGCTGTACTTCCTGTATGATCGATTCTTATATTACAGAATTGATAATTCATACTGTTAGAATTCAACTGATGAGAATTACCCGAAAATTTAACGTTTACAGAGCATCTGTTCAGCCCATAGGAATCATGTCCAAAAAGACATCTGTTATTCCCGCTGATTATGCCGGAAAATTTACAATTATTGAAAGTTATATAACGATTATAGATTATATATTCGTAATCGGATCCGTTATCTTGGTATAAGTCGAGAATATGAAGGTTGTCTATTGTCTTATCATTAAATGTTTCCGTACTCCAATGCGAATTATATGCATTTCTTATTTCCCAGTTATTCCCGTCTATAAAAGAAGCGTTGATTTCAATGTATGCTCCTCCGTCAGGATAGATAGTGTTAAGATCATACACACCGCCGCTGTCTGGAAGTTTTACATAACAGCCTGCCTTTTTTATAACTGACAAAAATTCTTCCCATGTTTCAGGAATATATGGTGTTTCCGGAGTTCCTGCTCCCTGCATCATAACCACCTCTCTCTGACATTGCATTTCATTTCAGATACCTCTCCGGTATGTTTTATGTAGTTAGCCCCTTCATGAAGAAGCGGAAAATTATTATACGTCCGATGTGTTATTGATATTCTGCTTTCCCCATCCATGTAGTAAGCGACCTGAGAATCACAGTCAACGATGATTTCCCGCGAACTTATATCAGCCGGTATTTTAACTATAAACTCAGCGCCGTTTACATTTATCGTTACATCTCCGGATCCTTTGAGATGTATTTCTGGTGCAGAAAATATAGTCCCTCTGTTATTGACTTCCATATAATTGACAGCATCCGTCAGGTTGTACTCAGTTGGTGCTATGGCATACGCAAACGGCCATGCTGTGACAGATATGGAAATTTCTGCAGCAAGCAATGCGACTGGTACCGGCGTAATAGGATTCAGAATAACATTGAGGTACTCATCAGGTGCTGTAGATATAATAAGCCTTCCGTAACCGTTCAGCGCCTTGAAGATTTTTCGTATATTATCAGCTGAGGCATCATCTGCATACGTTTCAATGGAGAATGAAGCATTATCAAATGTACTCATACGCTGCATTACCTTGCGAATTCCACCAGATGTCGTGAGTTCACTGTACATCGCTGCCCATGACGGACGAACTATCGGTTTTGTGATCATCAGTCCAAGTTCATCACTGCTTACTCCGTTAAAAATAAAACTGCTCATAAGCCCATATTCCTTTCTGCATTGCGCTGTTCGTCGGAAAGTTTTTCTGCCATGCGTCTTACATCATAATCACCGGATATTGTTGCATTAATAGTGTTGTTTATATAGGTGATTCTGCTGTTATTTCCCGATGGTCCTGACACAGCTGTATTTCTTGCCCCCGATGTAAGCGGTGTGATTCTCGCTCCGCCGTTTACTATTTCGATAAGTTCCGGACCTTCTTCTGCTACAATCCCCTGTCCTTTTCTGAGAAATCCGCCGTCTGCGAACATTTGAAGTGGCTGAGGATCCTTAATATAACTGAATATTGAGCTTGCTATGCCTGTAAATGTATTTGCAATTGCATTAGAAAAACCGGAAACTCCGCTGGTTATCGAACGTCCTAAGATTTCTCCGAGATTAATTCCTTCTGCTTCGAAAATAGCTTCAAGTTCATTGAAGTCCATTCCTGAGTTCAAAAGCTCCTGAACCACGCTTCTCCAGTTTTCTGAATATATAGTTCCGTGTTCACTACTCTTTTCAAGCATCATACCAGTCATTTCAGCAAGTGATCTTGCAACGGTTTCAATCGAATCTCTTGAGCTTTCTTCGTTTGCTTTGCTGTAAGATTCTTTGGCAAGCATGATATCAGATTCGAATTTTTTCAAACTATTCTTATAGGCTTCAACTTTTTCATCTTCGCCAGATTTCACATCTGCAACAGTTTGTTTGTACTGATCGTTCAGAGATGTCATATATTTTGTAGCTTCGGAATATCGTCCTTCGGCTATAAGTTCATCAGCATGCAGTATCCTGTTGATTTCAGAGTCTGAGGCGAAATATATTTCTTTTGCTGCATCAAGAGATTCTTTAGCCTCATCATACATTTTTTTTGCTTCATCTCTTCTGGTTTTTAATAGTCCTAAATCGGTTACCCCGTCAACATCATATCCTTTTTCATATAACGAAACTTTTGATTCAGCTGTTTTATAATCCTCCCACGCTTTGTCAACTTCCTGTCTGCGGTTATTGACTTCTGTTTTGGCTTCTTCGCGCTTTTCAATATACTCGGCTTCATTTGCACTGTACGAATCAAACAGTCTGAGAGCCCTTTGCTTTTCAATAGTATCTTCTATTGTATTTTTTAATTCTCCGTATTTCTGAATCTGACCGTTGATCAGCTCAATTTCAACGCCTGTCGCTTCTGTCAGCTCATGGGTTATATAATTCACACGGCTTTCATAACCCTCTTTGATTTTTCCGTTCTGATCGACAAGTGTTTGCAGCTCATCCCACTTTTTTTGAATATCATCATATTCAATATTTATTTTTATACTGTTTTTATCGGCTTCTTCACGGAGATTTCTGATCTCATCCACAGAATTACGGGCAGATTCCTGATATTTGTTTTGCTTATCAACAAATTTATCGAGTTCGCTCTGACTTATTTTAATTCTGCCGCTGAAATAATCAATAGCCGTTGTAGCTACACCTATTGCTGTTGTTACTGTTCCTATGGGGTTTGCTTTAAGTACTGAGTTAAATCCTCCCATGACAGTACTTCCGTTTTTCACCGAATCAAATAGAGATTTTACCGCTGTTACATCCGGTTTGACAGTGTTTGCAATCTTCCATGCTGCAAAGGCTGCACCGGCTCCTTTCACCACTGGAATAAGCTTTTTTCCGCTATCTATCATTTCAGGAAGATTCCTTGTGATAGTGTCTATTCCTTTTTCTGCCTTCGGAATCAGTTTTTTTATAAGCGGTTCATATAATTCGGTTTCAATTTTTCGTTTCAAAGAGGTTGTCTGACTGCCGATATTGTCATATCTGATATTGTTTATGTCATCAAGCGTGGAAGCAGTTTTATCTGCCTGTCCGTTTATATCGGAAAGGGCTTTTATTCCGTCAGCACCGAGATCTTCCCACATTGTTCCGAAAAGGTTAACGCCTGTCTGATTCTGCTTGACCTTATCTTCCATGCTGAAAAGAGCTGTCAGTATTGTCTCTGTTGCAGCTCGTGCGCTCTCACCGCCTTCTGCAAAGGCTGTGCGCATCTGTTCTGCATTCACACCAAGAACAGCGTAAGCTTCATCTGTAGACTTAGCTGTATCTTTTGATCTGATACCGAATTCCTTCATAGCATCGCCAAGCTTATCAACAGAGAATGTTCCTGCATCGGTGCCGTTTTTCAGCGAATTGAAGAATTCCTCTGAATTATATCCTAACTGCTTATAATGCACAGCGTATTCATTGACCGTATCAAGTAGATCACCATTTTTATCAAGGCCGTTCTGTGCACCCTGAGCAATAAGTGTATAAGCTTCAGCTGCGGACAGCTCAAACTGATCCATTAACATTTTTGCTGTCCGGATACTTTCGCTTACTTCATAACCGAAGGTGTCACGCAGAAGAAGTGCCTGTTCTGTGACTTCTTCGAGTTCTTCACTGCTTATATTTCCTAACTGCTGCTTTACTGCTGCAATTGAATCGGCGATATCAGTCTTATTTTCACCGTAATTATTACCGTAAAGATTTGTCATGATATCACGGTATTCTTTCATCTGCTCAGCAGTTGCACCTGTTTTTGCCTGTAAAGTATCAAGTGCAGTATCGCCCTCAGAAGCAAGCTCCTTGAAGCTGTCAATTGCCTTGTTTATTCCGTCTGCGGCAAGATCTGCTATTGTTCCTTTCAGAATAGTGAAACCGTCTCCGGTGTTTTCCGCAGTATCACCGAGTTTTCTCATATCGTCAGAAGCATTTTTAGCTGTACTTTCAAAGTCGCTAAGCGTATCTTCAAAATATTTGAGTTCTGCTCCGGCTTTTTCGACTTCACGCTGAAATGCTCTGTATTGTTCTTCGCCAATTTCCTTATTTCTGAACTGTTTTTCTACCTGTTCCTGAGCATTTTTCAGAAAGTCAAGTTTCTTTTTGCTTTCTTCGATAGCTTTGGTGAGCAGATTTTGCTTCTGAGTCCACAATACAGCAGACTCAGGAGCGTTTTTCATAGCACTATTTACTTCACGAAGCTCGCTTCTGACCTTATTTGCACCTTTTTCAACGTCTTTTAATGCCTTATCAAGTCCGGTAGGATCAGCACCGATCTCAATGGTGATACCTTTTATTTTTTTACTGACCATATTTCACCTCTTTTATCCGAATAATTCCCTCAACGTTTCTCTGTCTGGCTTCGTCTGAGCGTAATTATATGCGTTTTCAAGGTATTCTCTGCCCTCTGCGGTACGGCTGCAATTCCATACAACAGCATCATGCAGAAATCCCCAGTATTCAAAGACGGTCAGTTCTTCTGTTTCCGGAATTGACATATTTGCATAATCGGCGACAACCTTCCTTTTTTCGCTGTTATTCCTGAAATATGCCTTACTTCCTGAATAATCAGGATAGTAAGGCACATTCAGTTTGGGTCAGATGCTTTTACTCCAGTTACCCAGTTCTGGATTTCAGCATAGAATCGGCTGAGATCATCAACAGTCCAGTTATTATATATAACATCAGGATTGATTTCTGTAATGTCCGCTATTGCTTCTAAAAGATCGCTGTCATCAGATGCACTCAGCAGCTTGTCGTACTGTTTTATCTTAGGCGGTCTTATAACTATTGTTTCGCCGCTGTCAAGTTTAAATATCATTTTCCGCATATATACCTCCTGAAAAAAGAGCAGACTGTTATTCAGCCTGCTCACCGATTTCTTCAACAGAGTCAGCAGACTCTCCGGAATTTTCCTCCGGAGAAACTACCGTCTGTTCCTCAGTTCATGTTGATGCTGTTGCTTCAATAACCTCTTCTTCGTAGATAAGCAGAGTTCCTTCGTCGTCAAGAGGTTCGCACTGGAAGGACGCAGGAAGTGTTGTTTCAGAATTTGGCACGAAAGCCGCTGACCAGCCGCCGGTATTTACACCCACACCGGTAATTCTTATATCGCCGTCAACTTTATCTTTATAAACACCTCTTATGACATATCTCTTTCCGTCATCATTCGAGATGCCGCCGATCTTTGCCGTTCTTTTGCCGTCCTTTTCCTCTACTCGTGCTGTCGGTGTAAGAGTTCTGAGAGTATTGGCATTCCATGTGATGTTACCGTAGGCAATCGATACATCTTCACCGATAAGTCTTTTCTTTTTTGCCTTGCCGTCATCGGATGTGGCTGTGTACCATTCACCAGTATAGTTCACTGTTCCGCCGTTCTTGGTTCTGCCGATCATATTACTCTCGGTCTCGATTTCTGAATCTTCGGGGATCGTTTTTCCGTCCCACTCCACAACATAGAAATCAAGTGAACCGAGAGGAATTTTTTTCAGTTCCTTTGTCTGTGTGTGTCCCATAAATTAACCTCCTGCTATTTTCTGTATGGTTTCAAAAGTGTACGTTGTCATAAACATATTTTCTTCCGGAATATCTATATCCGGAGTTTTGTCGAGTGGTATATCTGAAAAGAGATCTTCAATCTGTTTTTCGATACTTAGCTCCTTTTTCTCGCTGTACAGGTCAATCGCAATATCAACTCGCCGGTAAAGATTAAGCTTATCGGCTCCTTCGATTCTTGCACCGTCCTCGTGCCATACTACAAAAGGAAGCTTCTGCGGTGTATTGAATTTATAATAAGCTACCGGAATACCAAGCGTTTTCAGTCTTTTTTTTATCTCTGTAAGTTCCATTATAAATTCTCCAGCAGTTTATCTACTTTTTCCTCAGCGTGCTTATTTGCGATACTTATATGCGGTATAGGTTTTGAATGCTGTGTACCATCATGATTTAACGTGCCGTTTTCAAGCAGATGAGTGAGCGGATAATGTCTGTTACATACAACAACTTTGATTGCTCCTCTGTTTTTCTGGATTTCATACCTCCAGCCTTTTTTATATTTTCCTTTTTTAAGCTTTTTTCTTTTTCCGGTATATACAGGAGAAAGTTCTTTTACTTCTTCGACAGCTTCTTTGCCGATTTCTTCAAGTCCTTCATATAGTTCTTCTTTTATTTCGTCAGTATAAGTTTTAAATGCTTCTGCAAGCACGCTGCCGAGTTGATCCGGTGATATAATATCAGCCATTCTGCTCACCCTCTTCCATTAATTTCCTCAGCTCTGATAACAAGCTCTCTGTGCTGCTGCATATAATCATCAATGTGCTTGATGTTATGTATTCTGCCGTTATATACGATTCTAATTTCCGATGTGCTGTAACTGCTTATTGTTTTGCTGTACCGGATTTTGAAAATCATATCATTCTGAGAGTTTGTCTGAGCTGCCTTGTAGTATTCTCTGCCGCCTGTACAATTGACCGACGCCCATGGTCTGAATATGGTTTTCCAGCTACTGATCTGCTGTCCTATCTCATCTTCTTCCTCGCATAGAGCCTGAATTTCTATTTTCTTGTTGTATGCCATTTAACATCACCTCACAGGTAATTGACAGCATACATACCGAGAATGGTTGATACAGTCGGATTAAGCTTATCCTTATTAACGGTATACTCACGCTGTGTGTGCATTTCATCAATAAGAACCATGTAGGCTATTGTCAGATCTTCGTGTTCGTCTATCTTTTCAGAAGAAAGACCTGTGTAACCCATTATAAACGATTTTGCAGCCGGCATGCCGTAATTCTCTATAAGAGTATCACTGTCATTATCGGAAATGCCGCAGTAATCCTTTACATCATTCAGTGTTGTCTGGCTTATCTTCATCTTCTGCCACCTCTTTTTTATCCGGAAGCTTATCGTGTGGCTGTTCGCTTGCCTTCTCAACATGGCCGCTGCGGATGAGGCGTTTCGCCTCACCCTGTTTTACGTCACGGATCTCTCCGCGCTTCATGTGTATCGAAGGACCTGCAAAGCTTCTTCGTGCCCTGACAAGCATTATGCAGACCTCTGAGCAAGAACAGCGAGCTTCTGTTCATCACTTACCTTTGAATCAATCTCCAGCCATGAAATTACACCGATAGCGTGCTGTGTCGCATACTTTTCTTTGAGTACCTGTATTGAGATATCTTCACGGATATTGACGGAAAGTCCGCTGTAATCACCGTAAAGAATACTCTTTGCACCGGCAGCGATCTTAGGCATATTGTCAGACAGATACACAGGCTTTCCGAGAATGGTATAAGGAAACTCCTTTGTTACATCGGGATTGAGAAGCGGTCTGCCGTCGCCGTCTTCAAGGAACTTGATGGTTGTAAATGTGTCCGGATGCATTGTCCAGCATGCGTTTTTCTGGAATACCTGCTTGACAGCAGACTGGAGCCTTACAAGGTCAGAAAAGCTGATTGTTTCTGAATCCTCTGCTTCAACTTTATTGCTTGTATTTACTGCACCCTGACACTTTTCAGTTCCGGTGAGAAACTCCTTTTCCATGAACTCTGCAATTTTCTCAGCCATTTTCTTGATAACAAAATCAACGACATTGATGTGAGTGTTGTTTTCGACAGATTTACCGATAAGAGTAAGAGCTCCGACGAGGTATCCGCCGAGATCAACAGAAGTGAACTTTCCGCTGTCAGCTTCAAGCTCCTTGAATTCCTCGGAGTATGCAATAGTGATATCGTGATCGCTGTTTTCGCCTGATTTTGTCCATTTAGGAATTTTAAGCGTTCCCTTTTCGTGATAAACGTCTGCGCCCTGAAGAATGGGACAGATATCCTTGACAGCCTGAATAATTCTGCCTGCAATGCTTTCAGGAACGACGGCTCCGTTGCTTGACATTGTCATGTTCTCTCCGCCGGCACGAAGCTCAGCCGCTTTGTCAAAAATGTATGCGGCAAACGCTCTCTCTTCAAGCTCTGCGGTTTTATCTTCATCAGATGCCGGCTTTGGCTCTGTTTCGGGTACTACAACGTCTGTAATGCCCTTTGCACGTTCCTCAGCGGCAATTGTGGCGTCAATTGACTTGATTTCCGCTTCTGTTTCGTCGAATTTCTTAGCTTCCTCCTCGGTGAATGCTCTTTCCTCCTGTTTGATAGAAGCAAGCATTGATTCGAGTAAAGCTTTGAGTGCTGCTCTTTTTTCGATTAACTTTTTCATAAACTTTCAATCCTTCTTTCATATTCGTTGTAATCGGGTTTATTTGCGGATGAGATATGCAGTTCCGGCTCGATATCAAGCGCACGCCGTTCTATATCAACGGCTTCGTCCGCACGGTATTCTACAGATGTTGCAGCGTAACAGGGAACCTTATCCTTTACCAGTGTTATATGGTCAAGGAGAAAGCTTTTAACATGGCGTATAGGAAGTTTATCAGCACGCTCTTCCATTTCGTCAATTACGTTATACATTCCGAAGCTCCAGCCCTTTATCTTGCCTTTTCTTGCCATATCAATGACCGTTTTATCAGTAACAAGAACCTCAGCTTTAAGTCCGATAGCATCTTCTGTAAGCTTCAGTGTGCCGTCTTTGGTAGAGGCATAGGCATGACCTTCATCATGATCGACTGTTACGGTTATATTGCCGCTTTTTCTGATAGCCGCATCGAAGGCGCGTTCTTCGATCGTTTCGATAACCTTGCCTCTTGGAGTTATCACCGGTCTTGACAGTTTGCCGGTAACGTTGACGTAACCGCTTACATGAAGTCCGTCGGCTCTTTCTTCTATTATCAATATATCATCTCCTTACTGCGTCAGGGTATAAGAAAAGCACCTCCTGAGAGATGCTTATATATATTTCTGTGCATTTGACTGCACAAACGAAATAAGAAAACCGCCGTATAAAAGGCGGTTTGTTTGTTATTTTTCATCTTCATCCAGTTCATCATCATCAACGATTTCAGGTTCAGGAAAAAAGCCTTCGTCTTTCAGGATTTCCATAACGTCCTGAAACGATTTGTCTTTATTGTTTTCGACAATTTCAAGCATTTCCTCAGCACAATCAAATTGATGTGCCGTTAAATAGACAATAATTATTCCGTTTGTTTTATCTTTTTTGTCGTACTCAGGATATGACTCTTCATAATGAAGTGAACGCATTAATTTGATAAGCTTTTCCTCATTTTTAGTTATATCAGCCATTATAATTCTCCTTTTCTGATTTTTGAGATAATTTCCTGATTTCCTTCAAGTTTTAGTTTATATGTGAAGTGATACGACCCCGTTTCATTAACAGTAAACTGGTAAAAATGATTTCTGTTTTCATAGTTGTGAATTTTTCCGTCCGCTTTCAGCTTTGGAAAATCCGATGCAATCTGATGAGAAATCCTTGCTTTTTCTTTTTTACCAATCTTCTGTGTTTTAGGTCTTTTCTTAATTTTATCACTTTTCTGAGATTTGTCAACACTTTTGGAAGAACTTCCTCCTGCTCCTCCGCTTCCGGCAAAACGTCCACGGGAATCGCGCTTGTAATGTGCTCTCACTTCGCTGAGTGTAGCCGTCTGTCCGGTATTCGGAGTGAATACCTCCATTGTCTGAGGATTAAGCAGAACGTCTGCAAGTCCGAGCGTCATGTAATTGAAGCCGAGCGGTTCATAATCTTCTTCACGGCGTATTTCATCAATCTGGAGAATATTGTTCTGACGTGCGATAGCATAAGCCTGATATCGTTCAAGGATGCTTCCACGGGTGAGTTCCTTGACATCAAACGCCCAGTAATATCCGGCATCCTTTTCGGATTCGAGCAGAAGCGCACTGTCAAGTGCAGTTTCTATCTGATTCAGAAGCGCAATCACGACGCTGGTAAACTGTTTTTTATCTTCCTCAGAGGCGCCGCCGTCAATGATCGTATGAGGGAATCCGAATATCTTGCAGATCTCAACGGAATTTGTGCGCTTATTCTCATTAAGCTGGAGTTCTGCCGCTGTTGCGGAAATTTCCTGAAATTCAATGCCGTCATTCAGAACTACCATTTTCTTTTTTGATTCTGAATTGCCGTACATTGTTTCATAGCCTTCTTTGATAGCATCGACAACCTCTTTTGAAAGTCGGTTTTTTGATTTAAGAAAGCCGGATTTACAGCCGCCGTTAGCACTCATCGAATTTTCAAGCTTCAACGAATTATACGCTGCCGAAAGAATTGTAGAGTGTTCTTTCTGAATCGGAATATTTGTATATCCGTTCTGTGTTTTCCGCAGAAAATGAAGAAAATTGAAATCAAAATATCTCTGACCGTTCACCAGTACATGAAACGCTTTGAAAATAGGATCGTTATTTTCCATAAAGCTGACTTTTCTTGAATCTACATAATGCAGACTTTTTACTCTGATTCCGTCAGAATTTATGTATATCCACGCTCCTCTGCCGAGATAGTAATCTTCAACAGCGGATCTCCACATATCTACAGTCGAAAGAGTATCGCCGGTTTCGCCGTTAAGAAGCTTTATCCGGCAGTCGTCAGTTATTTCGGTTATTTTATCATCGTCTTTCCGGTAAAGTCTGACCGGCAGTCTTGATACAGTTTCGGAAATCTTGTTAAGGCAAGCTGATACTGTGGGAATTTCCATTGCCGCTTCTCGTGTCAGTACTCCATTTGCGCTGAAAAACGCAAGAAGTGTTGATTCTGCTGATGAATCAGCTGAGTTTTCGGATGTATCTGCTCTTACTTCCGGTTTTCGTCTGAATAATCTTGAAAATTTAATATTTATCACTCCTCGTTTTATATTACCTGACAGCCGAAGCTGCTTTCCAGCTGATCAAGCACATTGACCTGCAACAGAAAAATCGCATTGATAAGTGATACAACCATATCGACCTTTCCGGCGGATTTTTTCTTATTCACATATTTGTTGAGATTTGTGTCTTCGGTGCATCGTGCATTCTGGAAGTTAATTTCAAGCATCTGATTTTCAAAATACTGAAAATTCCTGCTCAGAATATACTCTTTCAGAAGCTTCGTTGGACGATGAAGCACACTTGAATGCTGTTTGATTTCTACGCATTCTATCGGATCATCACTGCTTTCAAGCTTCTGAACTGTTGAAATAGCATTATATCGATCATATCCGAGCTGATGTATTTCAACTCCGTAAACTTCGGGGAGACTTTGAATAAAACGTTCAATGAAGCCGTAATCGATAACTTCATCGCCGCACTCAAAGCATATTCCGGAATCAATAAGCCGCTGATAATCAACGTGCTCCCTGTGAGATTTTTCTTCCTTGCGGTCTTTGGGGATGAATCCCCATACCATAGCGTAAATTTTTCCGTCAGCAAAAGTTACCATAGCTACAGATGTGTTATCATCCGACAGAGAAAGGTCAAGTCCTATGTATACCTCACGTCCACGCCAGAACTCAGGATCATTTACTGCAACGCACTGCTTAACCCTTGTGATCTCCACATAGCCCTGAACGCCAAGCCCTTTATACTTGATATTCAGATGCTTGCAAAGAAAGTTTTCACGCTTGTTTTCGTAAAGAATTGCCATCTGCCGGCGTCGTATAATCTCATCAAAAATATAGGGATGGTCAACGGCTACCGGATTGCTCTGATAAACAGCGTTATCTTCTTTTTTCCATGCGTCGCCTGTTTTATATTCATCATCAGGCTCGTAAAGCAGTGCAAATATCCGCTTATCGTCAAGAAGTCCGTCGATAGTTTTCTTTGCAATATCAATTTCATCGATCATTGCATTATCATCCTTGGGATACTGCGTTGAAATGATGATTCCCAGTTTTTCTCTCAGAGTGATCTGCGATGAACGCATTGCTTCAATGGGATAATTGTCCATTGCTCCTGATTCATCGGCAAGAAACATATTTGCAAGCTTACCATCCATTTTATCTTGAGAATATGCAAGCGGAGTATACTCAGAATCAGTTATTTTGCAGCGTATCTCCTTCTGAAGAAGCTTGAATATCTTATCGTCAGCTAGTGAGGGACTTGACTTTATTATCTTTTTTACTGCAAGCTGGAGTTCCTTGGAAAGTTTAAGATCAGGTGCTACGCTGAAAAAACGGCTGAATGCCGGCTCCGTAAGAAGTCCGATTATAAAAATAACCGCCGAAGTAAACGTTTTAAAGTTCTTTCTGGCGATTTCAAGCAGTCCTGTATGATAATAGCGTGTATCATCCTCTCTGCATCTGGTACAGAACAAGGCGTATATGAAAAGTAATGAATAATTTTCAAGTCCGTCGTACATATTGCATCGCAGGTCAGGATGAATTATTATTTTAAGCAGTCGGGTGATTTTCTTCCATTTCTTTTCGCAGATGTATGCTTCGGAAGATTTGCCGTCTGCAATATCAAGCCATATCTGAGCCTGTTTCTTGACATATATGCCGACACGGTCGTTATCATTCAGCACACACCACTGAGCATAGCAATACGCCCGGCTTTTCTTAATCATCATCCATCAGCGCCCTGAACAGTGGATTTTCCTCCTTCTGAGCCTGAACATTTATATTAGCCATTTTTGCTCTTGACTGAGGACTGAGACAAAGCTCATTGCAGCATCTGAAAAAGCTTTTTGTATACTTTTCTTTAGCTGCAAGCAGTGCTGATGAGGTCATCTGTTCGGGATGAGTGTTTATTCGCTTTTCTATTTCCTGCATTCTGTCGATACATACACTGCATTCTGTGAGAACGAATATATCAAGATTACCGAGGATGCCGCTTTCTTTCAGGTTATCCACAATATTTCTGAATATTTTCTTCTGCGGAGCAGTGAGATAAGAGGGAGCTTTCAATTTATCTGCGGCTCCTTTGAGATTTTTCTCAGTTTCGGTTTTTATTCTCTTTTCAGCTTCTGTCAGATGCTTGGATGTCACAGATGCAGACATTGAAGGTCTTGCTATATTGATCGCTCCTTTCATTTAGGGAAAAAAATGTTTACAGAGGTGGGCAGTCGGTGGATTTTTTTCCAGAAAATTAAGGTCGTGAACTACGGGGGGATACATTTCCGCAGAAGCTCTGCCGGAATTTTTCCGCACTCCGCTGATTCGTGATGATATTCGCACAGTGTGATAAGATTTGTTTCATCCAGTCTGAGCTCAAAGTGATTTTTAAGCGGTTCGATATGATGTACTGACAGATTAGCTGTACATATGCGTCTGACTGTTCCTTCAAGATTGTTAAGGCATGCCTGACAAAGATATCTGTCACGCTTTTTGATATACTCCCTTTTCAGCTTCCATTCGTAAGAGCTTCGGAATGCGTCTATAGTTCCGAGCTGTTTCGGCTTTCTGTCCGGCTTTTTTTCGCAGATATACTTAGTGTCATGTATCTTTCCGCAATATTTGCACGCCTTTTTCATAAATTCACCTCCTGTTCTGTCACTCCGGAAATACAGTTTATCCTTTTCTGCCCGATTCCCCATGATATCAGTATAGCACTTGTTTTTTCCCCGTGCGCACAAATATTATAAAAGACCAAGATTTCTTGCTATTGAATTAAGCATCCGTGTTCTCCAGTAGGAGTATGTATTTCTGTGTGCAGTATACGGATAAGGCGAGCCATAGCAGATATTATCCATGATTCCTTTACGGTATTCCTGCGGAACTGCTTCAATTGCTCTTTCTATCGCAGATATCTCTGTATCAAGTGCGGCAAGCTTTATTCCCTTGTTTTCAGTAGGATTTCCTAATCCTGTATGCGGCATACCATCCGATGAAGGAGAGCCGTGAATTATATCCTTCCGTACAGAACGGAGACGCTCGTAATCACGCACAAGATACAGTATCCTCATGTACAGATTATGCGGAAGCTTATACGGATTGTTTTTCTGCCGCTGGTAAATTTTCACTTTCGTACCACCTCGGTATAGTAGATGTTCTGATTAAGTCTGCGTTTTCTGATATATCTCAGTGCAGCTTCCCTTGAACGGAATTCCTTGATTCTGAATAATGTTTCGTGGATGTAACATCCGTTTATACCGTTCTTTATGCGGAATCTGTACTCTGACGGATCAATGACAGGTTTATTCAATGCTGATTTCATAGTATCTTCATCAAAGTTCATTTTATTTCTCCTTTCAGATTAATTTTGATGCAGACGGAAGGTTAAGATATTCTTCTATTACATCTTTCGCCTGCTCCCAGCCGTAGCATACTGCTGTATAGTGATTCTGTTCACTGAGAGCTCTGAGCCATTTTTTCTGATTCTCAGTAACTTTGTTTTTTCCGTATTTCAATTCTATGTACAATCCGATATATCTTCCTCTTGCTACCGGAAGAACAATATCCGGAACTCCGGATTTTAGACCGGCTTTTTTCAGCCGGCTCCCTGTTCTGACGCTTCGTTTGCCTTCATTCGGAACATGATACATTAGTTCCAGCTCCGGATATCTGACCGCAGCGAATTCCGCCCATTGGAACAGTGCTATCTGTTCATTCTCTTCGTTCGATTCAACGCAGCGCAAAATGACGCCTCCTTTCTGTAAAATCTTGTGTATATATAAACTCCGCCGTTGATCTCGTTATATACAATATCAGCACCGGACAAATAATAACCTTCATAATATTTTTCGTATTCACGGTTGTTCGTTGTATCCTTAGCCAGTTCCTTTATTTCCCGTGCAGACAGTCTGCCGTCACGTTCCTTCGGCTGTGGATGAATCAGATTTTTGGATGCATTCCAGCCTTTTTTTGATACAGCCGGTTTTTTCAGTATGTATCTTACAAGATCAGCTATGCCGTTTTCATTGAACTGCAACGCATCGGTTCTGACATATCCTCTGCCCCATAATCTGACTATTTCCTGTGGAGTCAGTTCTCCGTTGACTATCAGGTGATGATGATATCTTCCGTTCTTTTTTCCCTTTTCAGTAACAGCAATATATTTCAGATCAGGCAGTTCTTTTTTCTTTCTGTATCGCTTCACTCTTCTCAGGAAGTTAGTAAGCTCTCTTTCTGCCTGCTCATCATTTTCAGGATGATGTTCTATACTGTATGTCAGATCAATACGCATATCCCCTTCTCTGAAGTTGGCGTGCGCTATCCGGATGCAATTATTTTCTCTTCTGATCTGGTTCAGCTTTTTCTGACATTCTCTGGAAGGTCTGGCTTTCTTTCTTCTTACTCCGGCTTTTCTGAAAACAGGGTATATATGCGATTCCATGTAATCACCGCATACATATATTTTTTCACGATAATGACATCTCATTTCATCACCCTTTTCTTATGGTTGATAAGATAATATACATTACAAGTATGAAAAAGCGAACCTGATTCGCTTGTTTTTCTGAATGCAGGTAATAGCATTCAGCGACTGACTTATGTCAGCCGCTTATATTGCTCTGGATCAGCTGTCGGTCTGATCGCTGTTGTCGTCTTGTCTATTGTTTTTTCTTTGAATCATGGTGAAAATTATTGATTCAAAATTATGTCTCTCCCTGTCGGAAAGTATACTTGCATTAAGCTTCTCCTTATATCTTTCATAAAGCGGCCTTATTTTCGGGTGATTGATATTAATTTTATATCCATATTTGTTATCAGGTGCATAGATTGTATCGTTTACAGTAATACCTGCAGTTCCAGCCAGCTTTTCTGCGGTTTCCCACGTCATTCGATTTCCCATAGCCGCACTTATCCGATGATTTTGCAATAGTAAAATTCAAGTTCATCCGGTGTGCAAACCGATAGAATATCCTCTGCAAGGACTATTGATGATATGCTTTTTCCGGCGCAGTCCATGATATTCCGGAGCTTGTCCGCTATGAGTGAGGCTTTTTCGTAATTACTCATTTTTATTTCCTCCGTGAAGTGATTCTTTTACAACTTCGAGCAGTTTTTCTGTCTTTTCTGTAAACAGGCTTCTTTCATCTTCTTCGGCAGATTTCACGAACTCAACAAGTCCGAGACAGCTTTTGTATGCTTCTGCATAAAGAAGCTTGAATGAGCTTTTTTCTGTATCGCCGCTGCTTTCCGGCGGTTTCTGAAGCTCGGAGATACGGGCTTCATACGACTTTCTGAGTTTTTCCGCTTCTTCTTTTCTTGCTTCATCGAGTGCCTTGTATTTATTACGGAGGGTGAGAATCTCTCTGTCTTTTTCTTCCAGAGCCTTTTTATCCGGCACTTCCTTGATAACTTCCTTGATGACCTCTCTGATCTCCGGCTCTGGTACTGCAACATCGACTGGACGTGATTCAAGTTCCTTTATCTGTGATTCGAGATCATTGATGCGTCTTTGCGCAGTATCTCTCTGATCTGCGATTCTCCGACAGTTTTTGTTCATTTCATCAAGCCGGTTACTGAGAATATCGGCTTTCTCGGCTTTAGTTTTCAGTTTATTGAGTTCTGTTTCTGAGAGCTGAATATCAAGCTTTTCACGAAGCTCTGCGTTTTCTGTCTCGAACATTGACAGCTGCTCGCCCTGCTCCTTTACTTTTTCAAGAAGTTCACGGGCTTCATTTACAGTCATTCCGGACAAGTCGTTGTTTTTGATTATTTCTGCACGATCTTCCGGATTTATCTGAGTAAGAAGTGAAAGCTTGGTGATTCCAAGCTGTGCGTTTGACTGCACAAACTCCTCTCCAAGATTTTCGTATACGGAAATATACTGATAAGCCTGTCTGCGTTTGAGGTTGAACTCACTTTCTGCATAATTTTCAAAACTGTCATATCCCATGTGTTCATACAGCTTTTCAACTTTCATTTTTCTCAGATCCTTACCGATAGCACATACCGCATTGACAGCGATCTGTCCATTGACTCTGATGCGTTCGGTAATTGATACGGCTTCCTGTTTGGCAAGTTCGTTGTTCATGCTGATTTTCTCTCCTTCGATTTTCTTTTCCTGTATGATTCGGGGTTAATTATGTATTTTTTGAACTCCTCTACAAATTCCTTGACGGATGAGGGCAGAGGTTTCTCAATGTCGTTTCTGTATCCGTGTACCTGTTGAACGTGGATACCGTGTACTTCCATTGTGACAAACGGCGTGTCAGGTGTGGATTTATGCCGGATGAATAATATTGCAAGTTTGCCGGCAGCATGGCGTTCCGCATATCCTCCGACACAATGCTTCAATGCTTTTCCTTCGTCGATAATCTCCTGCATTGTTTCCGGAATGACAATTGAAAAATCACCGTACTCGAATGTGTATCTGCTTCTGAGCTTTGATGTTATCTCTTTCATTTTCTCTGCCTGTTCCTTATGGATAACCATTTCTATTATCTTTGCCGCTTCATCATGAGACTTTTGCAGAGCTTTCGGATACAATACCACGTCATTTTTCAGGTCATAAGATAATCTTTTTGCCATGTCAAGATAATCTTTCCAAAGCTGTAAATTTTTGTTATGCTTATTAAGGTATCCTTTTGCTTTCGTGTAGTTGAGATTGAATTTCCGGCAAATACCAAGCAGGATTTTCAGTCTGAATTCACCATATTCCTTTATTTCGCTGCTGTATTTATCTATATCAGATTTTCTACAGACTTTCTTGAATAACCCGTATGTTTTAAGAAAGTCAACTTTATCAGCCTCGGTACTCAGCTTTCTGATCTCCGATTTTGACAGCGTTTTAAAGAAATCAGTCAGTTTTGATGCTTCCCAGTTCAGTAATCTTTTATTATCGTGTGAAAAAAGTATCTTTTCTGCCGCAAACTCTGAAAATCCAGCTTTCATAATACTTTCAATGATCGGGAATTTTGCAAAATTGCAGATATATCTTATCGGTTTAAGATTGATATTTCCGTAATATGACCATGGCTGCTTACGATATTGCTCTGCTGATTCCTTATTCCAGAGACCAATATCAAGATATCGCAAAAATGTATTTTCAAGCAGATTTTCAGATATTATGACATAATCGGAAGCATTTCCCATATAACTGCTGAAAGGCTCTCTTATGTTTGTTTCTTTCCATGTATGAGTACCATAATAGCCGTAATCAAATTTAAAGCATCGTATCGAGCAGGGCTCCAGAAGATATCGTGCTGTTTCTGAAAGGTTTACTTCCGGAGTAAGTTCTTCATCATCTTTCATATACATTGAATTAAGCATCTTGTTTCCGTCAGGATCACCGTTATATGTTTTGGAAGCATAATAGGCTCTCATCCATACCGAATTTTCTTTTTCGGGGCAGAATACAACTATTCTTCTTTCCTCTCTCAGATTCTTTTTGCCGTAGGATAAATGCTTCATTATCGCCGTATGATTGCACTCAGGGCACTCTACAACGCTGTTATGTCGGGGTGATTCGTTAAAATAACAGTCGTATGAGTTATTACAGTTGGTACATACGCAGTGATATATTTCGGTTTTATACGAAACACCAGCTGCGTCGTATTTCATTCGTTTTACTTTTTTGTAAAATATATATGCCGTGAATAGGCTGTTGATCGTTCTTAGCTGTGTTTCTGTAAGGTCGGGTATTCTTTTGAAAAGCTTGTCCATAACGCACCTCAGAAGTCAAGAAGCTCATCGAGAGAAACACTGAGGCTCTCCGAAGCGTGCTGTGTCATGGTAATCGGCGGATCCTTACGGTCGTTTCCGCCGATGAGATCAATCGTCATATTGAAATGAACCTCGGCTGTGGAAAAATAAAATTTCACTGCTCTGCTGAATACAGTAAAATCTGAAATACCTGAACCCACCTTCTTGCATACGCTGTCAAGGCAGTCCTGAAACGTCTTGCCTGATTCCTCAACTGCCTGTGCGAATTCCGGTTCCTGTTCGCAGAAGCTTATCAGTGCTCTTGCAGTATCTGCTGCAATTACTTGCTGATATCTGCCCTTTATGCTTTTGCTGGAAAAATATTCTTTTGTATCCATTGACTTTTCCTCCGAAACCTGTTATAATCAGGTTGTAAATAATTATTTTTGTATTACCGTCTGAGCTTTTCAGACGGTTTTCTTTATATATGGCTTTTTTCTGTTGTCTGCTCATCTGTTATGTATATTCCGGATGAGGTTTCAAGTTCGTGTCTGATAATAATAAGCCGTGCTATCGCCATCCCTTTATCAATCGCACCGCCAAAACTATCACAGCTTTTCGCTTTATCATACCATCGTCTGTACTCTCTTTTAAGATATCTTCGGTGCTTTATCCGCTTGATCTCGCACCTTATCCAGCTCCGTAAATTACATAGTTCCGACCATAAGCCTGGAATTACTGCAAGCCAGAGTGATATTATCAGGAGCATAGATGCTGTTTCCGGCATATCTAAGCCTCGCTTTCTTTTGTTGTCCTTTCACCTGTCCAACGATTGAAGCCGTGGTCTGAAAGTTTGTTTTTTATCTCATTAAGCATTTCTGTTCCGGCGCTCTGCCAGAAGGTATTGAAGGCTTCTATCGGGTTTTTAGTATGTAGTGGTATCTCTTCACCGTCCTTCTTAATGGTAGATGCTCCGGTTTCTTCGTTGAGTTCAAATGTGATATTCCTTATCTTTAATCTGATCATCCTCATCTTCTCCTTTGTGCAGTTGACTGCATAAATGGTTTTTTTCAAGAAATTCGTTCAACTGCCGGAGTTTTTCAATAAGCGTATCAATGTATTTTTCCACTTCATGAAGTGAACTGATAATTCCGGAATTGTCACCCTTGATTTTTGGAGTTAGTGTTGTCTCTTTATTTGTGCTCATTGATGGGACTCCTTTCTTTATACTCCCCACTTGCAGCAGTACCAACGGACAAAATGTCCTGTTGGTATAACAAAACCTGCATTCACCTTTCCGGGCTGTTTTTGAGCTATGCCGAGATATCCGTGCTGCTTCAAAGCATTTCTTATGCTATCCTCGGAACAGTGCCACCAATCGGCTATTACATGAACCGGAATCTGAAACGGATGCTTTTCTACTATTTCTGCAAGCCTGTCTGTATCTTTGGCGAGAAACTCACTGATTTTTTCAGGTGCGGTCATAATTATGCTCCTTTCTGCTCCTGCTGGTTTACAGCTATATCAAATCCGGCACTGATGCCCTCAATGAAGCCGTTAACTCGTTCCAGCGCATTCGGACTGAGCTGCTGCATTTTCTGATACACGGCGAGAAACTCTACCGGATCAATGGTTTCCTTTTTGTTTTCATTCATATAAATTCTCCTTTCGGTTTTATTTGTGGCTCAGAAATCCGTTTAAGTTCTCTCCTGCGGATTTCTGTGGAATGCGGCTGACTGGCTCAACCGCTTAGAAGCCTTATTTTACAGGGTGCATTTCTTTCACCTTCTTTCTTCATATTTACTCTTCGTATAAATATGCCAGCATCTTATCGACCTCTGCAACAACCAGATTTCTTGAAAATGCTTCACAGAGATATTTTTTCGCTGTTTTTCGGTCAACACTGTATTCTTCTTCAATTTTATCAAGATAGTATTCAATCAGATCGTCGATTTCAATATTAGTACCTTTCCAGTCTTTCAGCCATTCTTTCATTTTTTCTCCTTTATGACTTCTCACTTTCAGCTGGTTTGACTATTCAACTATGTACAATTCATATGTTGTATTTTTATCGTGCCAATCACCTTTGTTGTATGTGATAATTGTGGCAAAATAGTCCTTATCGTGGAAAAACTCAGGTATTCTACAATCTTTCTGAACGCTGACTGTCTGAACTGAGTAATACCAACCGTCAGGAAGGATTGACTTGTTAGCCATATGTATCTTGTGGATTTCATTTGCTTCTTCATGTGTCTTTGCGATGTAAATTATAAAACTGTTGCCATTATCGAATTTTGCCTTGAAATTTGTTTTAATAATGTTCATAATCTTCTCATCTCCTTGTGATTTGGTTGCGTTATGGATTTGGCTGTTTTATTCCGAGTAAGGTGTCGGTTTTGTCAACTCTATCAGCAAAAAAAATGAGCCTTCTTTCGTCATCTGTAAGTCTAAGAATATTGCAAAGCCTTATTACCTCAGATGTCTTAAATTCACGTTCTCCTCGCATTTTCAGATAAAGTGACTGACGAGATATCTCCATTTTCTTTGCAATCGCTGTTATTGGAATTTCACTTAACTTGATTCTGTCGTTTAAATATTCCAGATTCACTGATATCCTCCTTTCAACTGTGGTTGACATTTTTGTCACTATGGCTATTATAACATTGGTTTACAAAAATGTCAACTAATTTTTCAAAAAAAATTGCACAAATATTTGTTGTGTGAGTTGTCTATTTCGTCAACAATAAATTTGTGTTGTAAATTTTTGTTGACAAATTTGTATTTCTATGTTACTATTATTATGGAGGTGACGATGTGAATATAGGAGATAGAGTTAAACTACTACGAGAAAAGAAGGGAATAACTCAGGCTGAACTTGCGGCTATGCTCGGCTATAAATCAAAATCATCTGTTACTCACATAGAAAGAGGAAGAGATATTCCTCGTTCTATGGTTGTGAAATTGGCTGATATCTTAAATACTACACCAGCTTACCTTATGGGGTGGGATGAAGATAAATCAAAAAGTTATATACCATTTACCCCCGAAAAAATGGTTCCTGTTCCGGTAGTCGGAAGGGTGGCAGCCGGATATACATGTCTTGCTGAAACAGATATACAGTCCTATGAGCTTGTTTCACCCGAAATACTCAACGACGGATATGATTATGTATATCTTAAAGTAATAGGTGACAGCATGGAGCCGCTTCTGCTTGAAGGCGATATGGTTCTTGTCCGTATTCAGGAAAGTGTTGACAGCGGAGATTATGCCGTAGTTATTGTGGATGAAGAGGACGGCGTTGTTAAACAGCTCGATTTTGACGGAAATACAGTAAAGCTTATAAGTCAGAATCCTTATTATCCGCCGAGAATATTCAGCGGCAAAGAAAAGAAACGCATCCGCATCTTCGGCAAGGTTATTGAAAGTAAACGAAAATTTTTTTGATTATAGAGGAAGTTGATTATGAATACCAAACGTCCCTATAAGGGGAAAAGTATATGGGATACTCTTGAAGATTATACAGTTATTGACTTAGAAACTACGGGAAGAAATATTAATACTTGTGAAATCATAGAATTAGCAGCTTTAAAAGTAAGGGGCGGCTTAATAACAGATGAATTCACTTGTCTTGTTCAGCCTAATGAAGAAGTTCCGGATGAAATAACAAAATTAACTGGAATCACAAATGAAATGCTTGTTTATGCTCCATACATTGATGAAGTTATTGAAGATTTTTTAGATTTCATTGGAGATGATATAATTTTAGGTCACAATATTTCATCTTTTGACAGCAATATTATATATGATCTTTGTGAGGAATTAAATCTGCCTTCGTTCGGTAACGATATTCTTGATACATACCACTATGCACGCCGGTGTGATATTGATGTTCCTGATTACAGACTTACAACATTGACAGATCATTTTTCAATTGAACATGATGATGCTCATCGTGCTCTTGCTGATTGTAAAGCTAATTTTGAGTGTTATGAGACTCTCAAACCATTATACAAGGGATGCAGCAGCAATAAATCTCAAACCGGAATGACACACAAAAATAGATATCGGTTCAGTGAAGAAACAAAGTCGCTGCAAATGTTATCAGGAATCATTGAAGGTATAATCTGTGATGGAACACTTTCGGATGGGGAAATATTCTACCTGAAAAAATGGACAGATGAAAATAAGAATCTGACTGGAAATTTTCCTTTTGATGTTATTTCTGAAACTATTACCGCTATTTTAGTGGACGGTATTATAACAGAGGAAGAACGGGCGATGCTGCTATCTATCCTTTTTGATTATTCAGATCCGGTAGAAAACTGCTCAGAATCCGCAGCTGATGAGATTTGTATCGAAGGAAGTCAAATTGTATTGACGGGAGATTTTAAAAATGGCGAAAGATCAGTAATTACTAAAAAATTGGAAGATCTTGGCGCAATAGTAAAAAATGCTGTCTCTGGAAAGACGAATTATCTGATTATCGGAAGTAAAGGCAGCGATAACTGGTCATGTGGAAATTATGGTTCAAAAGTAAAAAAAGCTCTTGAACTGCAAGCTAAAGGTAAAGATATCAAAATAATAAAGGAGGAGGATTTTTTCAAATGAATGAAAGTACCAGTATAAAGAACTTAGTCGATAGAATCAATGCGGAAATAGCGTTATCTCATAATGTACCTGTTAATTTTTTATTTACTGAAAAAAACAAGGATGATTCTGAATCAGTGTGGCTTCGTGAACCGGTTTCCAATAAAAATAGTAAAATGGCACTTAAATTCTCTGTAAAAGGAAGAAAGAATGCTAAATACTTCTCTTTAACTGTAAAGAATACTGTGATTCCATTCATAAAAATTCCTGATGACTTTGAAGTAAAGACTATAAATTCAGATCAAATAAACTCTTTTATTAATTTCACATTATGGAATGATGAGGCGATAGCTTTAGTGAAATCAATAATTGTGTATTACGTTGAAACTTTCGAACCGTCTGATAAATTCGGATGTTGCAGTAAATACAAAGAGTGTTCAAATGCAAAAAAATGTCTGCACGCAAATTTATTTTATTCAAAGGCTTGTTGGTATAGAAAAAATCTGGAATCAGGAAAAATATTTTTTTAAACTTACACCGTAATCCTTTGAAGATTACAATTCAAAATTCTGCATACAATACAAAAAAGGAGGAAAGTATATGCCGTTTCCGAAAGATCATAAATATACAGCTGAGGAATTTCTTGAGCTTATGCCCGACGACAGCTCAGAACGATATGAGCTTATTGACGGTGATATAGTTGCTCTGGCTTCTCCCGGAGAGCTTCATCAGAGAATTCTTGGTGAAGTCTTTGCTGAGCTCCGTAATTATATCAGAAATAATATGGGAGACTGCCGCCCGTTTGTTGCTCCGTTTGATGTGAAGCTTGATGAAAATAATGTCGTTCAGCCTGATATCATGGTTGTCTGCGACAAGGATAAGCTTGATGGAAAACGCTGCAACGGTGCTCCTGATCTTGTGATTGAAATTACTTCATCGAATTATGCAAGAGATTACATTGATAAACTCGATTTGTACAGCAAAAGCGGCGTCCGTGAATACTGGATAGTTGATCCGGCATATAAAAAGGTGCTTGTTTATTTCTTTGAAAAAAATCAGTTTCCGAGTATTTACACATTTGATACACCTGTTCCTGTTGGAATATATGATAACAAGCTCTTAATCTGCATAGGAGAGCTTATAGATTAAAGATCAGATTCCTGAGGTTGAAAAAATAATACAGACAAAAAATAATCTCCCTCTGAATCCAGAGGGAGATATACTATTAATTCTGGGTTATCAAAAATTTAGGAGGTGGGAGTTATGGGCAGACCTAAAAAAGAAAAACCTAACCATGCGTCCGGAATGTACGAAGTGAAAATGACCATAGGTCACGATTTTGACGGCAAGCTTATCCGCAAAAGCTTTTACAGCTCTATAAGCAAAGCTGATGCAAGGGCTAAGGGCGAAGAATATAAAATAAATCAGGGGATCTTCGAAAGAACAGGAGAATACCTTAATAAAACTCCTGCCTTTAAGAAAATCGCTCTTGAATTTCTGGATTTAAAAAAAGGAACGATAAAAAACAGTACTTATGAATTTACTTATTACTCCCCTGCTATAAAATTTCTTATACCTTATTTTGGCGATCGTGAAATATCTCTTATCAGAAAAAATGATATAGAAATTTATCTCAAGAAAACAAAGCAAAACAATGATTTTTCAGACGAAACTATCAGAAAACATTATATCTGCCTTAATCAGATATTCAAGAATGCATATCAAAACGGCTTGATAAGCAGAAATCCATGTGACGGGATAAAACTTCCTTCCACTCAGAAATCAACTAAACGTACATATACACCGGAGGAAACTTCTATGGTATTAGAATACTGTAGATATCACAAATATGGCTTAGGTGTTTTTCTGATGCTCTCATACGGTATATCACGCAGTGAACTTCTTGCATTGTCCTGGGATGATATTGATTTTGAGAATGCCCTGATTGAAATTAATCATGGCGTTGTTGAAGCTAAAAATCCTGACACAGGAAAAACTGAACTGATTATTGGTGCTCCGAAAAATCAATTTAGACAACGTATTATTCCTATCGATGATATTACTCTCCAACTTCTTAATGAGCAGCATATAAATTTCCCAAATTCAAAATACGTTATCGCTAATCATAAGGGAAATGTGTGCTCGCCGAGTACGTGGCACGAAAGACATTATAAAACCTTTATGAAAGATATGCATCTATATTATTTGCAGTTTGATATCGATGTACCGGAGCTTAATCCTCATGAACTGAGACATACTCGAACATCTTTGTGGGTTAATGATGATGTTAATTTATATGCTGTCGCTTCCGTGATGGGATGGGCTGATCTTAAAATGCTTCGTAAACGATACGCTCATCCGGATATGGAGAAAATACGCAGTGCTATCACAAAAAAATAGATATACATACTACGACACTACTACGACATATTTTTCATTTTATTTCATTTTATCTTATATTTTTATATATCATAAGAGTTCTATTTATAGATGTTTTTTGATATATTGCTTAATTGGCATATCATAGTTTTTTGCACTGGCAGTGTGGGGGTCAGGGGTTCGAATCCCCTATGCTCCACCAGAAAAACAACGTAAATGCGTCATTTGCAATTTCTGCAGGTGGCGTATTTTCGTTACTACGAC
Source organism: Ruminococcus sp. (assembly GCA_017461395.1). Taxonomy (GTDB): domain Bacteria; phylum Bacillota; class Clostridia; order Oscillospirales; family Ruminococcaceae; genus Ruminococcus. Next base: position 126 of record JAFTYF010000013.1, on the reverse strand, counting down.
AACCACTACGACACCTGTACCTAAAAAAGCCGCTGAAGAAAATAATACTTCAGCGGCTTTATAATTATTCTTCTGTAAGTATTCCAGAATATCTCGCACCGTCAACAACAACCGTAATATTCACAA
>JAFTYF010000002.1 GCA_017461395.1 Ruminococcus sp. | reverse complement strand
TTGGTTAGAACGCTAGCCTGTCACGCTAGAGGTCGTGAGTTCGAGCCTCATCCGGGTCGCCAATGCGGATTTAGCTCATCTGGTAGAGCGCCACCTTGCCAAGGTGGAGGTAGCGAGTTCGAGCCTCGTAATCCGCTCCAATATCGGCGCTATAGCCAAGTGGTAAGGCGTGGGTCTGCAACACCCTGATCCCCAGTTCAAATCTGGGTGGCGCCTCCAAAGAGTCTGGTTTTCCCAGACTCTTTTTTTATTCCATAAAATAAGTATGTAATGTGAAAAATGTGCAAAAACACTTGCATTATCACAAATATTTTGATATAATATACTTGATTTATATCGTATTTCTTTCTTGAAAAGAGGGTAAACAATGAAAAAAACACTTGACTGGAATAAATATCTTGAAAAAGCTGCTGAAACAGTTTCAGAAGGTATCGTTATGCTTAAAAACGATAATAACGTTCTTCCTATTACTAAAGATGAAGTAATCTCCGTTTTCGGGCGTATTCAGCTTCACTATTATAAAAGCGGAACCGGTTCGGGCGGTATGGTGAATGTTTCAAAAGTTACAAGTATCCTTGATGGACTTATAGAATCCGGAGTATGCATTAATTCTGATCTTCTTGAAATTTACCGCAGCTGGGACAAAGAAAATCCTTTTGATCAGGGCAAAGGCTGGGGGGATGAGCCGTGGTCTCAGATCGAAATGCCGCTTGATATTGATGTTGTAAAAAATGCTGCAAAAAAAAGTTCAACTGCAATTATTATTATAGGCAGAACTGCCGGCGAGGAAATGGATGCTCGACTGGAAGAAGGTTCATTTCTGCTTACCGAAACTGAGCTTGATATGCTGCACAAAGTTCGTGCTGAATTTAAAAATGTTATCGTTCTGCTTAATACAGCTGGTCTTGTAGATATGTCATTTGTAGATTCCTGTAATCCTGACGCAGTTCTCTATGTATGGCAGGGCGGAATGACAGGCGGAACAGGTACTGCTGATGTTCTAACGGGAAAGGTAAGTCCGTCCGGAAAGCTTACTGATACTATTGCATATAATGTTTCTGATTATCCGTCGGATAAGTATTTCGGTGATAAAAAGTCAAATGTTTACCACGAAGATATTTACGTCGGCTACCGCTGGTTTGAAACATTTGCGCCCGATAAGGTAAGATATCCTTTCGGTTTCGGTCTTTCATATACAACTTTTGAAATCACCCCTATCCACACTTCCGGAAATGGTGCTCAGATCACAATTACCTGTACTGTAAAAAATACCGGTAAATTCTGTGGTAAGGAAGTTGTACAGGTTTACTGTGAGGCTCCTCAGGGAAATCTTGGCAAACCTTCCCGTATTCTTTGCGGATTTGAAAAAACAAAGCTCCTTGCGCCAGATGAAACTCAGGAATTAAATGTTACTTTTAATATTACTGATTTTGCGTCCTATGATGATTCGGGTGTGTCCGGAAGCCGTTTCTGCTGGGTACTTGAGGGCGGTGAATACAATTTTTATGTTGGATCTGATGTAAGAAGTGCAAAAAAATCATTAACTATTGAAAAAAAGCATGGGGCAGTTGTCAGAAGGTGCGTTCAGGCATTGGCACCTGTTTCTCCTTTTGATCGTGTTAAACCTGTTGATTCCGAAAATGGATTTGTTCCAACTGACGAGCCTGTTCCGCTCAATGCTGCGAATTTAAAACAACGAAGGGGATTCAGGCTTCCTAAAGAGATAAAATATACTGGAAACAAGGGAATCACACTCGCGGATGTTATTTCGAGGAAGAATAATCTGAATGAATTTATCGCTCAGCTTTCAGATGAGGAACTTGCTTCACTTGTCAGAGGAGAGGGCATGGGAAGTCCACGTGTTACAGCTGGCACTGCTTCTGCATTCGGCGGAGTTACCGATGATCTTGCTTCTCTTGGTATTCCTGCTGTCTGCTGTTCGGACGGACCTTCCGGAATGCGTCTTGACTGTGGTACAAAAGCATTCAGCCTACCTAATGGAACTCTCATTGCATCTACATTTAATAAAGAGCTTGTTCAGGAACTGTTTGAGTTTATGGGACTTGAAATGTCTGCCAACAAGGTTGAATGTCTTCTCGGTCCGGGAATGAATATTCATCGCCATCCGCTGAATGGACGTAATTTTGAATATTTTTCAGAGGATCCATTTCTTACAGGTACAATGGCTTCTGCCGAGCTTAAGGGACTTCATTCTGCAGGTGTAACAGGTACAATAAAGCATTTCTGCGGAAATAATCAGGAAACAAATCGCCTTTACGTTAATGCGGTTGTTTCAGAACGTGCTCTCCGTGAAATCTATCTTAAGGGATTTGAAATTGCAGTTCGTGACGGCAAGGCTGATTCTGTAATGACTTCATACAATCCTGTAAACGAAATCTGGACAGCAGGAAATTTCGATCTGAATACAACTATCCTTCGTGAGGACTGGGGATTCAAGGGCATAGTTATGACGGACTGGTGGGCATTTGTCAATGATTCGGACAGTGAACCGCTGCGAAGCAATCTTGCGGCTATGGTTCGTGCCCAGAATGATCTGTATATGGTATGTGCTGATTGTTCTAATAATGATGATGATATTGCTGAATCTCTTGAAAACGGAACTCTCACAAGAGGAGAACTTCAGCGCAGTGCAAAAAATATTCTCACATTCCTTATGAAAACAAATGCTATGAAGCGTCTTATTGGTGAGGATACTTGTCCTGAAATTATCGGAAAGGACAGTGATGCCACTGGCAGTGATTCTGATATGGTCTGGTTCGATGTAAATGATAATTTTACGCTTGATCTTTCAGGTATTAAGAGCGAAGCTGGAAAAAATTACAGCTTTGCAGTAAAACTTACACAGCCTGGATATTACAGAATTTCAATAACAGCTTCTTCTGAATCAGGAGAGCTTGCTCAGATTCCTGTAACGCTGTTCCTTATGGGATCTCCATGCGGTACCATGACATGGAGCGGTACGGACGGAAAGCCAGTAACTTATTCTACCGAATCACCGATGTTCTCACGATATACATCAGTAAGACTCTATTTTGCACAGAGTGGACTTAATATGCACAATGTTACATTTGAACTTCTTCAGCCTGCTGAGGATATGAACATTGCCTTTATTCAGGAGGATTAAAAATGAGCATACAGATTTTCGGTACAAAAAAATGCTTCGATACCAAAAAGGCTGAACGCTGGTTTAAGGAAAGAGGCGTAAAATGTCAGCTTATTGACATGAAGGAAAAGGGGATGAGCCGTGGTGAATTCAATAACGTCATAAGCGCAGTCGGAGGTATTGACAATCTTATCAACGACAAAGCTAAGGATAAGGATGTTCTTACACTGATGAAATATCTAACAGATGAGGACAGAATAGAAAAGCTTTTTGAAAATCAGCAGCTTATAAAAACTCCCGTTGTACGCAGTGGGAAAAAAGCAGTAATAGGATTTCAGCCTGAAATATGGAAAGACTGGGAATAAATCCCTTGATTTTATATAAATAATATGATATAATTAATTATAGCACAATAGGTAAGTGCTTTTAATGCATAAAATTACGGGGTGATCCCCGAAAGGAGTCTTAATTATGGGTATACTCAAAGCAGCATTAACCGCAGCGACATCTACTATGGCGGATCAGTGGCTGGAATTTTATTCCTGCGAATCTATGCCTGCCGATGCTCTCGTTGTAAGAGCTAAAAAGCAGACGGGAAAACGCTCTTCAAATACTAAGGGAAACGAAAACGTAATCTCCGACGGCAGTAAAATCGTTGTACACGAAGGTCAGGCAATGATCATGGTTGAACAGGGCATGATCACTGAAATTGCAACTGATGCTGGTGTATATACATATAGTTCCAGCGAATCGCCAAGTATCTTCTCCAGCAGCTTTGGCAGAGGCTTAATTGATACATTCAAGGAAATGTGGGAAAGAATCAAATTCGGCGGTGAAGCTGCAAAGGATCAGAGAATCTATTTCTTCAATATGAAGGATATTCTGAATAATACTTTCGGAACAACTAATCCTGTTCCATTCAGAATGAAGTATGAAGATCTCGGCAGAAGCTTTACTGTTAATGTTAAATGCAATGGTACATATACGTTCAGAATCAGCGATCCTGTTCTTTTCTATACAAACGTTTGTGGAAATGTTTCAAATGTTTATGACCGTAAAAATCTCGATATGCAGATCAGAAGCGAGTTTCTTGACGCACTTAATCCGGCATTTTCTGATCTTTCCGAACAGGGTAAGAGATACGATCAGCTTGCCGGCGGTCAGACTTATGTAAAGGATGCTATCAAAAAAGCTCTTGTTTCGAACTGGGAAAACAACAGAGGAATTCTTCTTACCGGAGTTTTTATTAATTCTTCTACAATTTCTGATTCTGATCTTAAAAAGATTCAGGAATACGAGGATAAGGCATGGCTCAGAGATCCTTCAAATGCCGCAACGCTTCTTGCTGAGGCTCAGGCTGAGGCAATGAAAACAGCAGCCGGAAATTCAGGCGGTGCTGCAATGGGATTCTTCGGTATGAATCTTGCTTCACAGGCAGGCGGAATGAATGCGCAGAATCTTTATGCAATGGGTGCAGCACAGCAGCAGGCAGCAGCTCAACAGCCTGCAAATGACGCTAATGCATGGAAATGTAAATGCGGTGCTGAAAATACAGGAAAATTCTGCAACAACTGCGGTCAGCCAAAACCGGCACCGACAGGAAGCTGGAAATGCAAATGCGGAGCAGAAAATACAGGTAAATTCTGTGCTGAGTGCGGAACTCCAAAGCCTTCTGAGGACGGCTGGAGCTGTTCGTGCGGAGCTGTAAATAAAGGCAAGTTCTGCGCAGAATGTGGAAAGCAGAAGCCGGCAGGTGCGCCATTATATCGCTGTGACAAATGCGGCTGGGAACCTGCAGATCCATTTAATCCGCCGAAATTCTGTGCTGAATGCGGTGATCCCTTCAATGATTCTGATATGGTAAAATAATAAACATGGGCATCCATAATAAAATGGATGCCCATTATTTTTATCTGTATTTATAAACGGTTGCGGTTTCAAATCCGTCAAGGAGGGTAGTCATATGACCAAAAGCCATTCCTGTTCCCTTTGCAACGCAGTTTATGGCGTCCTTAGCAATTTTGCAGTCAATTCCGAGTGTACGCTTGATAAGCTGCGGAAGTCCGCCCAACAACGAACCACCGCCAGTCATGAGCAGACCGTTATCGTAAATGTCACCGACAAGCTCCGGAGGTGCTTCTTCAAGAACTTTTCTGATAGCCTCCATAATAGCGAATGTATCATCCTCAATTGCTTCAAAAAGTTCGAGTTCGCTGATAAGTACCTGTGCAGGCAGTCCTTTAAGAAGACTTCTGCCCTTTACTAAACAGGTCATTTCCTCGTTTGGATCATATAAGTTGCAGAGTTCCATTTTCACCTTTTCTGCTGTTCTTTCGCCGATAAGCAGCTTGTATTTATTCTGCATATATCTTATAATAGAACGGTCGATTTTATTTCCGGCTGTTTTGATAGTATATGATGTGACAACGCCATTCATAGAAACTATAGCGACATCAGTAGTACCTCCGCCTATATCAACAATAAGGTGTCCTTTGGCCTTGGTTATATTTACACCTGCACCTATCATTGCCGCAATAGGCTCCTGAATAAGATAAATCTGACGTGAGCCGGCACTTTTTGCAGCGTCTACAACAGCACGGCTTTCAATATCAGTAATGAAAGAGGGGACGCAGATGATTATTCTTGGTTTGATGAGCTGATGACCGGTAACTTTAAGAATAAATTCACGGATCATGCTGTGAGTGAGATCATCATCGGAAATAACACCTTCGGTAATAGGACGTGCAACAGCGATGTAATCGGGATTTCTTCCGATCATTTCGTATGCTTCCTTACCGACAGCGAGAACACGTTCAGTTCTTGTATTGTAAGCGATGACAGAGGGTTCACTCAGGACAACGCCTTTGTTTCCCATTGTCATAACGATGTTTGAGGTACCAAGATCTATTCCAATATCAGTATTTGCCATAAGATTTTTACCTTTCTATTCTTCGAGAAGCTTATTTTCTGAAAAAAGACCGGCTGAATTATCCGGAGAATCGTTTTTCAGCATTTTTTTCAGGCAGGTATACCGCCTTGCGCTTCTGTTGTTGTCAACCATTTTTTGTATTTCTTCTTCCTGCCCAATAATGATAAGCATTTTTTTTGCTCGTGTAACAGCAGTATAAAGCAGACTTCTGTATGAAAGCTTACTGAATCCGTCCATTATGGGAATTATAACGATTTCAAATTCACAGCCCTGACTTTTATGGACGGTTATAGCATATGCCAGCTCGATCTGAGGGAGTTGATCAAACGTGAATACAGCATTTCTGCCGTCAAAGTCGATTACCGCAAGCTTGTCCATATTATTGATGCTTACTATTCGTCCTATGTCGCCGTTAAATATACCGGTTCCTTGTTCATCGTCTTTGCGCCAGACTATATCGTAATTGTTTTTGGTTTGCATTACTTTGTCGCCTTCACGGAATATGTACATATATCCCTTATGCTCGGTTTTTTTGCGTGACGGCGGGTTAAGCTTTTCCTGCAAAAGCTTGTTTAGTTCAACAGTACCAAGAGTTCCCTTTCGTGATGGACAGAGAATCTGTATATCATCAACAGGATTTATATTGTATGCTTTAGGAAGCCTGTTTTCAGCAAGATCTGCGAGAAGTTCAGCTGATTTGTCGTAATCACTGCGCTTGAAGAAGAAAAAATCATTATTTTTTTGTGTCAGATCAGGATATTCTCCAGAAACTATCTTGTGCGCATTAGTGATTATACAGCTTTTTTGTGCCTGTCTAAAAATTTCCTTCAGAGTAACAACCGGAACAATACCGCACTCGATGAGATCGCTGAGAAGATTTCCTGCACCGACTGAGGGGAGCTGATCACTGTCGCCTACCATAATTATGCGGCAGCCCAGTCTGAGGGCACGGAGAAGCTTTTCAAAGAGAATCACATCAACCATTGACATCTCATCAATAACTATAACATCACATTCAAGCGGATTATTTTCGTTATGAGCGAAAGTAAGCTTTCCTCCTGCGTCGTAAACCACTTCCAGAAGCCTGTGAATTGTTTTTGCTTCTTTTCCGGTAAGATCGGACATCCTTTTTGCTGCACGTCCTGTCGGAGCTGCTAAAAGAACATTTCGTCCCTGCTTTTCAAAAATAGAGATTATAGCATTAAGCGCTGTAGTTTTTCCGGTTCCCGGACCTCCGGTAAGGATCATAAGTCCTCGTGAAACAGCAGAGGTTATAGCCTGTCGCTGAATTTTTTCATACTTTATGTTGTGTTCTTCTTCCTCGATATCTATGAGGAGATTGTAGTTGAAATCCTCGGGAGAAGTGAAATCTTTCAGTATATTGATACGATCTGCAATAAACTGCTCTGCGTAATAGTAATCCGGAAGATAAACGTATTCACGTTCATTTTTCCAATATTCAAAAAGCTCATGTTCATCAAGAGCGCTGTTGTATGCTGCATAGAAATCAGATTCGCCTATGCTGAGTGCTCTTGTTGCTTTAGTACAGAGTATTGAAAGGGGAAGGCAGGTATGACCAATAGAAGAATTTGCTTTGAGTATATACTGTATTCCGGCGATAATACGTTTTTCAGAATTTCTGTCTATGTGAAGATCGAGGGCAATAGAATCAGCCTTTGTGAAATCAAGTTCAATTGAATCACCGCAGAGAATATAGGGATTCAGCTTCATAAGTTCAATAGCGTCAGTGCCGAATTTCCTGTAAGTATTCATCGCATATTGTGATTTTACATCATATTTCTGGAGGAATGTCATTATACAGCGGAGAGAAAAGAGTTTTTTTGTTTCTGCTGCAATTTCCTCGCATTTTGATGCTGAGATACCTTTTATTTCCGAAAGTCTGTGCGGATTATTTTCCATAATATCAAGCGTCTGAGCACCGAAAACATTAACGATTCTTTTTGCAAGTGCAGGACCGATTCCCTTGATAGCTCCAGAAGCAAGATATTTTTCGATATTAACGACATTATCAGGAAGCTTGCGTTCACAGTAATCAGCTTTGAACTGCGTGCCGAATTTCTTGTGATTAATATATTGACCTTCAAGGATAAGACCTTCGCCTTCTTCGACATCTCCAAGATCGCCGACAGCAGTTATAAGCTCACCGCCTGCATCAATATCAACGACTGCATAGCCGTTCATTTCGTTTCTATAGAGGATGTTTTCGACCGTTCCTTCTATATGAAGCGGCTTTTCATCCATATACATCCTCCTTTCACGATTTTCGTCACTTTTTTATTATACTATATTTCATTATGAAATGCAAACATTTCTGGCAATTTTTTTTCAAGTTCATTGACATCCGTCAATACTGCAGCTGGAACAGCCTTGCAGAATTCCCTGCACATCGTCAGCTGATCGCTGTCAGCGTTTACTGAAATCAAAAGAAGTCCGTTGATTTCATGAGCTTTTCTTGTGAGGACATTTTCCATATATTCCAGCTTCTGCCGCAGATTTTCGTCATCAGGCACGACAGGCAGAACTGCAATGACCGGAACCGCCTTCATTCTGAGTTTTGAACAGCAGAAAAGGCAGGCGAATTCTATACCAGCGATCACAGTCATAACAGCAGCGGAAATTAAAACAGCTGCATCCATAATTATCCCTCCGTATCAGATTTTTATATTATATTCTGAAACATGGGATAATGTGAATTCTATGATTTTTTCTTCTGAAGTTTGCGCAGAAGAACAATAAATACAATCAGTTCAGTTACAAATGTTAGCGACCATGAGATTGTGTATGAAAGATATAGATTCTGGAGGGTATGATATTTCGGGATCTGGAAAATTGTGTATATCCATACGATTCTCATGCCGCAAACACCGGCAATTGTAATAATCATCGGGAGAACTGAATATCCGATGCCACGGATAAGTCCGGTAGTAACATCCATAAGACCGCAGATAAAGTATGGAATACAGATGTAGGTGAGTCTTATCAGACCATATCTGATGGCTTCCTTATCGCCAGGAATATAGAACGAGAGAAGCGGCTGACCGAAAAGTCTTGCAAGGATTCCAAGTGAAAATCCTGTACAGAATACAGAAATCAGGCATATGATCATAATTTTCTTCAGGCGGTCAAACTTTCCGGCGCCGTGATTTTGTCCTGCAAAGTTTACAGCGGTCTGACTGTAGGAATTCATCGACATATAGACAAACCCCTCAATATTTCCAGCGGCTGAATTTCCTGAAACAGCAATTGAACCAAAAGAATTGATTGATGATTGAATGATAACATTTGAAACAGAGAAAAGCGAACCCTGAATTCCGGCTGGAAAACCAATCTGAAGAATCTTTGTGAGCTGTCGGCGGTGTATCTTCATTTTTCTTAATGAAAATCTGCATGAATCAGTTCTTTTCATAAGAGCACGAAGAATAAGAATAGCTGACATGATCTGAGAGGCTGTTGTTGCCAGTGCAACTCCGGCAACATCAAGATCAAATATAATAACGAAGATAAGATTGAGTACCACATTTAGAATTCCGGAAGCAGTCAGAAAATAAAGCGGACTTTTAGTATCTCCAGCAGCACGGAGAATAGCTGCTCCGAAATTGTAAATCATGCTTGCAGTAATTCCGCAAAAATAAATTCTCATGTATGTAGCGGATAATCCGATAACATCTGAAGGTGTTCCCATAAGCTCAAGGAAGAGCTCAGAACAGGAAACACCAATAATTGTCAGGAAAATTCCGCTTAAAAAGGCAACAGGAATAGCAGTGTGAACAGTACGGCTGACATCTTTGCTGTGTCCGGCACCAAGAGCATGAGCTACGCTTACACCGGCACCGACTGAGAATCCGATAAAAAGATTAGTGATAAGGTTGATTATAGCACCTGTGGCGCCAACTGCGGCAACTGAAAGACGTCCGCAGCAACGTCCGACGACAACAAGATCAGCGGCATTGAAAAGCAGCTGAAGGATTCCGGTAAGGATTATCGGAAAAGTGTAGAGAAGGATCTTTTTCAGAAGCGGTCCTTCGGTCATATATGCGGTATTATTCTGCATAAAATCATCTCCATTACGCTGAAAAAGCTCCCAAAAAGGGGAGCTTTCCGGCTGATTAGTTTGTGTTGTGCTTGATTCTTTCTATTTCCTGATCTTTTTTCCAGAGGAAGCTTATGTGTGCTTCTGTACCAAGCTGAATTCTGTGAAGATTTTCGATATGCTTATAGAGAATTATCAGAGAAACGAAAGCAAGAATCATGGTGCCGGCAGCATCGCCAGTCAAAAATGCATAAATCCCGGTGAAAATAATAGAACCTGTTATAGGAACAACGCATATATAGTCAAGACCAAAGCCGAGGAAGATTTCAATAGTCAGAAGAAGCAGGAAAATCTGCGGATTGTAGAAAAGAATCATTCCTCCAAGACAAGCAAGACCTTTGCCGCCGTGAAACTTCATAAGAAAAGGGAATATATGTCCGATTATGCAGGCGGAACCGCCGAGAATATGTGCATAGCGCAGACGTGGAAAAAGTGCAGCTGCTACAGTAGAAGCAACAGCAGCCTTGGTAATATCGAAAATCGCTGTGATAAGTCCGGCTTTTTTTCCGATAGTTATAATTACATTTGAGGCACCGGCATTACCGGAACCACGGTCACGGATATCAAAGCCCCGTAGCTTTGAAATAATGTAAGCTGCGTTGATATTTCCGAAAAGATAACCAATTAAAGAGCAAAGAATAAACTGCATACGGTAATACCTCCTCAATAAAATCAATACAAAAAACGGATGAAGAAAAACTTCATCCGTGACTTTACAGATCATAGAAGATCTGCATGGCGCGGATTGAGAGATTTGAACTCTCGCGCCGGTTTCCCGACCTACTCCCTTAGCAGGGGAGCCCCTTCACCACTTGGGTAAATCCGCAAACTGACGAGCGAGAGAAATCGCTCATTCAAAAATTAAAATGGCGGAGAGGGTGGGATTCGAACCCACGTGACCGTTAAGTCAAACGGTTTTCAAGACCGCCTCGTTATGACCGCTTCGATACCTCTCCAGCTTAATGTATTTGTGCTGTGTGATTCAGCTTTTATATTATATCACGGTCGGACGAGAATGTCAAGTGTTTTCTGTGTTAAAAAACATAAAAATATTGCCGTGAATTTTGTTTATTATGACAGTTTTTAGGATTTTCATAAAATATCAGCAGCTAAAGAAGGAAAAAATCAGAAAATTTCAAGTTTTTTTATTAAATGTACTTTACATAATTTGATTTTTAGTGTAAAATATATGTAGACTATTTTTGTGAGGTGCTTTTATGGAACCAGTTTATAAAAGAATATTATTAAAAGTCAGCGGAGAGGCTCTTGCCGGAGATGACAAAACAGGTCTCAACTATGACACAATTACTACAATCTGCAAAAGCATAAAAAAATGTGTAGACGCAGGAGTTCAGGTAGCTGTTGTAGTTGGCGGCGGAAATTTCTGGAGAGGCCGTTCAAGCGGCGCTATGGACAGAACTCGTGCTGATCATATCGGTATGCTTGCTACTGCTATGAATGCGCTTGCACTTGCTGATGTTCTTGAATCACTTGGATGCGTTACTCGTGTACAGACTGCAATCATCATGCAGCAGGTTGCAGAACCTTACATCCGTAACAGAGCAGTTCGTCATCTTGAAAAAGGCAGAGTAGTCATTTTTGGCTGCGGAACAGGAAATCCCTTCTTCTCTACAGATACTGCGGCTTCACTTCGTGCTGTCGAGATTCAGGCAGATATTTTCCTTAAGGCAACTCTTGTTGACGGAGTTTATGATAAGGATCCACATAAGTATGACGATGCAAAAAAATACGACAAGCTTACTTTCAGTCAGGTTCTCAGCGACGGACTTCAGGTTATGGATTCCACAGCTGCTACACTCTGCCGTGACAATGGAATGAAGATGTTTGTATTCGATCTCAGCCGCCCTGATAATATATATGATGCTGTTATGGGCGAAAATGTCGGAACAGTTGTTTCAGAAGAATAATTATTTTTGAAAGGAAGAATTTAAAATGAAAGATACTATTAATGCAGCAAAGGAAAAAATGAACAAAAGCTTTAACGCTCTCAATAATGAATTCGCAGCTATCCGTGCAGGCAGAGCTAATCCTGCCGTTCTTGATAAGGTAATGGTAGACTATTATGGAGCTCCAACTCCTGTAAATCAGATGGCAGCTATTTCTGTTTCAGAGGCAAGAATCCTTGTTATACAGCCATGGGATAAGTCCTCACTTAAGCTTATTGAAAAAGCTATCCTTGCTTCTGATGTAGGAATTACTCCCACAAACGATGGCTCATCTATCCGTCTTGTATTCCCTCAGCTTACAGAAGACAGACGTAAGGAACTCTGTAAAACTATCAAGAAGTACGGCGAAGAGTGTAAGATTACTGTACGCTCAATCCGCCGTGATACTATTGAAAAATTCAAGACAATGAAGAAAAACTCCGAAATCACAGAGGATGATATGAAGAGCTGCGAAAAGAAGGTTCAGGATCTTACTGACAAGTTCTGCGATGATATTGACAAGTCAGTAGCTGCAAAAGAAAAAGAAATCATGACAGTTTAATGGTGAAATATGGCGATATTCGGAAAAAAGGAAAAGGAGATACTCACTCTGCCTGAAATTCTTCCGCAGCATGTTGGATTCATTATGGACGGCACCGGAAGATGGGCGAAAAAACGTGGACTCCCACGACCGTTTGGTCACAAGGAGGGCGCAAAAAATTTTAAGAAGATTGTCCGCCACTGCAAGGATATCGGCTTAAAAAACATCTCGTTCTATGCGTTTTCAACGGAAAACTGGCAGCGTCCAGACGATGAAGTCAACACGATCATGGAGCTTTTCCGTGAATATATAGTGGATGTCCGCAACTTTCTCAGCGAAAATACAAGAATGATCTTTCTCGGCGATAAGAGCGCTTTTGACGAGGATCTCCAGCAAAAAATGATAAAGCTTGAGGAAGATACTGCACATTATGAGGAAATGACACTGATGATGGCAGTAAATTACGGCGGCAGAGATGAACTTGCTCACGCAGCCAAAATTCTTGCACAGAAGGCTGTAAACGGCGAAATAAAACCGGATGACATTACAGAGCAGTCTATTGCCGACGAGCTTTACACAAAAGGAATTCCCGATGTCGATCTCGTTATCCGTCCAAGCGGGGAAATGCGTCTTTCCAACTACCTTATATGGCAGTGTGCTTACGCCGAGTATTATTTCACGGACATTCTCTGGCCTGATTTCACTCCAGCAGAGCTTGACAAGGCGCTTATTGAGTTCGGCAGACGCAACCGCCGATTTGGAGGTGTCTGAGATATGCTTACAAGAATTATTTCAGGAGCAGTCGGTGTTGTAATACTTGCAGCCGTACTGTTCTTCCATGATACGATTGTTCTCCCAATAGCTGTAGCAGTAATGATAGCAATAATGCTTTATGAGCTTCTCCGTGCGGTCAAGCTTCATAAGTGTATTCCTATCCTTTATGCTGTGGAATTGTATGGAGCTTCTATATTGTTTCTCTCGGCGCTTGACAGAGATTTCTCTTTCCGGATTTTCGATATTGAAGTTTTTTCGGTAAAATATGTACCTTTCTGCTGTTTTGCGCTTACATTGATTGCAGGATTTGTAATTTTCCTTATATGGCTCTACAATCACAAAGCAATACGCTATGAGCAAATTTTCTTTGCGCTTGCAGTAATGATACTTGTTCCACAGGCTATGTCTTCCATTGTCCGCATTGACAGAGGAAACGGCTCTGACGGACTGTTTCTCCTCATCATGGGGCTCTGCGGCGCATGGATTGCAGATACCGGAGCATATTTCACAGGCGTTGCATTCGGAAAGCATAAGCTCTGTCCCGAAATCAGTCCTAAGAAAACAATTGAAGGCTTTATAGGCGGAATTACAACAACAGGAATTGTTTATGCTGCTGCATTTTCAGTTTATTCCGGACAGTTTGAGATTGGTAATGCACTGCTTACGTTTGTTCTCGGAGCAGTATGTGCCGTTATAGGTACAATCGGCGATCTTTCTGCATCAATGGTAAAAAGACAGATCGGCTTCAAGGATTACGGAAAAATCATGCCTGGTCACGGCGGACTCATGGATCGTTTTGACAGCGTTCTTTTTGTGCTGCCGACATTCTATGTATTTACGACAATTGTCAATATTTTATAATTTTCAGAAAGGAGACTAACGTAATAATTGCGTATAGTCCCTTTCGCATTTTATCAGAATATATATCATAATATTTACGGAGGCATTTATGAATAAAAAAGCTTCTATTCTCGGCTCTACAGGCTCTATCGGAACACAATCCCTCGAAGTCTGCGAGAAGCACGGAATTCAGATTACAGCACTTGCGGCTCACAGCAGCACAGAGCTTCTTGAACAGCAGGCAAGAAAATATCATCCCGAGTATGTAGGAATTTACAACGAAAGCAAGTACACAGAGCTTAAAGAACGTCTTGCAGATACAGACATAAAAGTTCTCTGCGGCATGGATGGATTGTGCGAGATAGCTGCACTTCCTCAGAGCGATATCGTACTTAATTCAGTTGTTGGAATGGTCGGACTTCTTCCTACTCTTACTGCAATTGAAGCTGGAAAGGATATTGCTCTTGCCAACAAGGAAACTCTTGTTGCCGGCGGAAAACTTGTTACAGCTCTTGCAAAGGAAAAAGGAGTAAAGATATATCCGGTTGACAGTGAACATTCCGCTATATTCCAGTGCTTGCAGGGAAATAAAAGATCACAGCTGAGTAAAGTCATACTTACAGCATCGGGAGGACCATTCTTCGGAAAATCCTATGATGATCTCAGAAACGTAACAAAAGCAGATGCGCTCAAACACCCTAACTGGGACATGGGAAATAAAATCACAATAGATTCTGCAACGCTTATGAACAAGGGACTTGAGTTTATCGAAGCAAAATGGCTTTTTGATCTTGACCCTGACCAGATTGAAATTGTTGTTCATCGTCAGAGCGTTGTGCATTCAGCAGTTGAGTATGATGATTATTCTGTTATTGCACAGCTTGGCGTACCGGATATGAAGATACCGATTCAGTATGCATTGCTTTATCCAGAACGTATGCCATGCCCGACAGGACGACTTTCTCTTACTGATTACGGCAGTCTGACCTTTGAAAAGCCGGATTACGAAACTTTCAAGTGCCTTTCTGCTGCAATTGAAGCTATAAAGCGGGGCGGAGCTTATCCGTGCCTTGTAAATTCAGCAAACGAAGAAGCAGTAAGGGCATTTCTAAATGATGAAATAAGCTTTATCAGCATAGGCGAAATAGTATCTTCTGTTCTTGATGAATTCAAGCCGTCTGAAATAAGAAGCTATGATGACGTAATGAAGGCCGATTCAGCAGCGAGAGCTTACGTCAGGGAAAAAATCGGAGTATGTGCTCAATGAAAGGATAAAAATACATGGGTATTATCATTGCAATCATAATTTTCGGACTTATTGTTACTGTTCATGAGTTCGGACATTTTATATGTGCAAAGCTTAGCGGCGTAAAGGTTCTGGAATTTTCCGTTGGTATGGGACCTAAGATAATTCAGAAGCAGTTCGGAGAGACAATGTACTCTCTCAGAATTCTTCCTGTAGGCGGATATTGTGCTATGGAGGGTGAGGATTCAGAGAACGAAGATCCCCGTGCATTCCGAAATGCAAAGCTCTGGAAAAGAATGGTTATTCTTGTTGCCGGAGCTGTCATGAACTTTGTGCTTGGTTATTGTGTTCTGATTCCTATGGTAAGCATGATGGATGAGGTCCCTACCACAACTGTGTCAGGATTTACCGGAATGAGAAATGATGACAGTGTTTCTGCTGGATTCAGATGCAAAACGCTCGCATGGCAGTTCGGAAAAAGATTATCTGTTCCAGATATGAATGAGGAACTCTCTCCTTTGGAAGTAGGATTCGGCGGAAAACTTACTGATGACGGGACTATTATTTACTATGCAAGCAGCCGTGAAAAGCTGAAAAAAGGAGATAAAATTATAAGCATTGACGGTACCCGTGTTTTCAGTACACTAGATCTTAGCTTTATTTTTGAAACAGCGACTGCAAAAAACGGAAAAAGAGATGTTGTGGTCAAGCGTGACGGAAAGAAAATCAAGCTTGATGATGTTGAATTCTATAATAGCATTGACGGAACCGAATGGGATTTCGGTCTGATATACAACAAAAAAACACCTCTGACTGTTATCAAAGGTTCAAATGATATATTCATGTCAATGAGCCATATCGTAGGTCTTTCACTCAAACAGCTTGTTACCGGAAAGGTCGAAAAAGAGGCTGTTTCGGGACCTGTAGGTGTAGTATCAGAAATAAATGAGGTTGCAACTCAGGATACAGAAAATAAAAGTGATATTATCTTCAATCTGCTCTATATTACGTCACTTATCACCATAAATGTTGGAATATTCAACCTTCTTCCAATTCCAGGTCTTGACGGCGGCAGACTGATATTCTGTTTTATTGAGCTTATCAGAAGAAAACCTATCAAGCCCGAACACGAAGGATATGTTCATCTTGCTGGAATGCTTCTTCTGTTTGGTATCATGATTTTTGCAACATACAATGATATTTTAAAGATAATCATGGGAGGTTAAAATATGAGAAACGTAAAACCAGTAAATGTAGGAAATTGTGTTCTCGACGGACATCATATATATATCCAGTCGATGCTCAATATGCGTTCAGATGACATTGAAGGGAGTGTAAGGCAGGCTCTGGAGCTTGAAAAAGCCGGATGCGAGATAATCCGTGCCGCAATCCCTGATATGGACGCTGTCAGACTTATCTCCGCGATAAAAGAAAAGGTAAATATCCCGCTTGTTGCAGATATCCACTTTGATTATCGTCTTGCTCTTGAAGCAGCAGCAGCCGGAATCGACAAAATCAGGATAAACCCTGGCAATATTGGCGGAATGGATAGAGTAAAGCAGGTAGTTGAAGCCTGCAGGACAAGAAATATTCCCATAAGAATTGGTGTGAATTCCGGTTCTCTTGAAAAAGAAATACTTGCAAAATACGGATCTCCCACACCGGAAGCTCTTGTTGAAAGCGCTCTCGGACACGCTGCAATGCTTGAACATTTTGATTTTACCGATATTGTTATTTCTATAAAATCATCTGACGTCGGCAGGATGATAAAGTCTTACAGACTTGCCGCTGAAAAGTGTCCCTATCCGCTTCATCTTGGTGTTACAGAAGCAGGTACGGAAAGAATGGGACTTATCAAATCTGCAGTGGGTATAGGTTCGCTTCTCTGCGACGGAATCGGTGAAACAATCCGTGTTTCACTTACGGATGATCCTATAAAGGAAATTGACGCCGCAAAGGATATCCTTAAAGCAATCGGCAAGAGAGAAGGCGTGAAAATC
>JAFTYF010000012.1 GCA_017461395.1 Ruminococcus sp. | reverse complement strand
TCTCTTTCCAAACCGGAACATGAAATGTACTCCGGATGCTCCAGCCCTGCGAGAATCTGCTGTAACTACCTTGTTTCCGCTTATCAGCGCCATAAGGGCAGGATTAAAGTTATCATTGTTGGCGAGGAGCTTGGCTATTAAAATATAATCCTTTATAAATGGTAATAGGAGGCGTATATTTAAATGTCCGGCCTTTATGAGCTGAGTTTCTTTTTTATCATCTACGCAATTTTAGGCTGGTGTCTGGAAGTTCTCTACGAGGCTGTCGATCAGGGAAAATTCGTTAACCGTGGTTTTCTGAACGGTCCGTACTGCCCGATTTATGGTTTCGGAGTGCTCATCGTTATCGGAGTACTTACTCCGATCAAGGAGAATCTGATCGTTCTGTATATTGGTTCCGTTCTTCTTACTTCTTTGCTGGAATTCATCACAGGATTTGTTCTGGAGAAAATTTTTTATCAGAAATGGTGGGATTATTCTGATATTCCATTCAATCTGAAAGGATACATATGCCTGAAGTTTTCACTCCTCTGGGGAGTTGCCTGTGTTGGTGTTATGAGACTGATTCATCCGGCGATAGAAGGGATTGTCAGATGGATTCCGCATACTCTGGGAATAATTATTCTCATCATTCTTTTTACAGGATTTATAAGTGACATTGTCATTACTGTATTAGGAATCAAGAATATCAAAAAGAATCTCAGGCTTCTTGAAAACATTTCCGCAGAAATGAGAAAGATTTCAGATTTCAGCGGCGAAAAGCTCTATGACGCAGTTTCGGAGATTCGTAAGAAAAGCGACGAGCTA
Organism: Ruminococcus sp.; assembly: GCA_017461395.1. Classification (GTDB taxonomy): domain Bacteria; phylum Bacillota; class Clostridia; order Oscillospirales; family Ruminococcaceae; genus Ruminococcus. Next base: position 18,742 of record JAFTYF010000012.1, on the reverse strand, counting down.
TCCGAAAAAACTGAGAATCATAAACTCAAGCTTGAAGAACTTAAAGAGAGGTATAAGAACACTATCGAAAAGAGAGGCTTTGTCAGCAGACGTATCGAAAAGGCATTTCCTCGGCTTAAAATTTATTCAGGAAAATCTTTGAAAGAGCTTATTGCTGAATTGAAAGACGAAAGAAAGAACAAGAAAAATTAATCTGCCTATAATCATGCCAGATGCTTTATCATTAATTTAGTTAGACATAGTAAAGCCGTGAAGAAAAATCTCTTCACGGCTTATTTGTATAATTTTGCAGATAAATTGGAATTTCTATTCTCCCAGCTTTCTAAAAGTATCTTTTCGTATTTCTTCTCGCAATTTTTTAAGATATTCAGAAAAAGCAACCTTGTCATCTGCATATGTCTTATTAAGCTCATATTCTTTTGGAATCCATGTTGATAAGTCCGAAATATTATGCTGAATCAATGCTTCTAATCCATCAATAGCTTTATAGACTTTGGCTTCAATAGTTTCTCGTTTTGCCATTTCATCATATAACGCAGTCATCTCAGCCTTATAATTTTCAGGCAGAGTATTTACCCATGCATATAATAGCTTTTCTTCGGTTTCTTCATTTGCCTTAGTTTTATCAAATGTAGGGATATCACCGGTAAATGCTTCGCCTAAATCATGAATAATACACATTTTTATTACTTTATTCATATCTGCATCAGGAAATTCATCTTTTATGAAAAATGCCATCAAAGTCATCATCCAACTATGTTCAGCCACACTTTCATGTCTGCCATTTCTGGTATAACAATGCCGAGTTGCATCTTTTAGTCTTTCAGCTACGCTTAAGACTTCCAATAATTTTCTTACTTCCACATTCATTCTCCTAAAATACGATTTATAACTCAAGTCTATTATAATAATTATTCCAAGCAATGTCAATGCCACAAAGAGAGATAACGCAGCTTTTTAAAGCATGCTTTCACTCTCAATCCAATTGAAATACTATAAAAAAGCCCCTAAAACAGGGGCTTAAATTTTATTACTTGCTCAATTCAGCTTTAATTTCATCAAGACTCATTGAACCGCAAATTACTTCATACTCACCGACATTGTACGAATTACACTGTTCCTCAGTAACCTCAACGCCGTCTATGTAGCTTACGCTGTAAGAGCCGTTGGAAGCAGCCTCATCCTCATCGGGAATACCATTGCCATTGGCATCTTCAAAGTTATGAGTTTCGATTGTAACGACCGTATCAAGAGTACAATTTTCGCTCATGGTCATATATGTGGTGTAACCAATGAGACCTGCATAGTCGTGGTTATAATTTCTAAGGCTGTTGTTTTTCGGGGAGTACTCATAGCCTGTATTTCCCATAGCACCATAAGTCCATTTGTCCATGAGAGTATGAACAGTACCGTTACTGTAAGTGTACAAGCTCACAGAATAACCGCTGGTGCTGGCAACCAACTCAGGAATTTCGTCATCATTGAAATAGATGAGATCGTATGTCAATTCCTCATTAGCAGAAAGTTCATCTATCAGGGACGCATAGGCTTCCTTGTAATCAGAGTCTGCATTATTTTCAGTTTCATCTTCAGGAGTTGTCGGATCGTCAACCTTGAAGTAGTCTGCAACTGAAAGTATATCGCCTGTAGTGGTAGCAGTATAGGCATAATATGTAAGGATTCTTGAAGCGTCGAGAGCATTGACAGTACCATCAGGCTGAACATCCGCCGCAGTCAGCTGAGCAGGAATGAATTTACCTCTGTGACCTGTAGCAACAGCCGCATAGTAGGTCAGAACATCTGAAGCGTCGATAGCGTCAATTTTTCCGTCGCCGGAAACATCACCGAATGCATAAACTCCGTCAGTAGAAACGAAATCAAAGCCATATTCCTGAGCGAATATTTCAGCAGATGAGCCTGTTGTTCCGTAAATTACAAAGAAATTGCTCATATTACTAAAAGCTTCAGAGGAAATAGCGGTTTCATTTCCAAGAAAAGCAACGCCTTCCAGCTTTGTTACATTATTGAAGGCGTTATCTGCAACAGAGCAAACAGCTTGAGAGATCTCGTAATAGTTTCTTTCTGCGGCAGACGGATATTTAATCAGCTCAGAGCCGTCCTTGCTGAACACAACGCCGTCAACAGAGGTAAGAGCAGCATTGTTTTCGGAAACGATAAATCCTGTGATATTTGAATTATCCGAGAAAGCGTCAGGAGCAAAAGCTGAAACTGTATCAGGAACATTATACTCTCCGTCAGCTCTTCCGAAAGGATACTTGACAATCATAGAGCCGTCCTTACTGAGAATAACTCCATCGACTGACGAAAGGCTCTCATTCTCCTCAGAAACATTATAATTCAGAATGGAAGTGCTTCCTGAGAAAGGAGTGCCGGTTAATTCAGCAAAAGAAGCTCCGAAGGTGATGTCGGTAAGTGAAGTGCAGTTGTAGAAAGCGTTGTCTGCAATAACTTTTACGGAATCGGGAAGAGCATAGGAAGAAGCAGTTTTTCCGAGAGGATACTTGATAAGAGTATCTGCGTTCTTATTCAGGAGAACACCGCCGATACTGCTGTAAACCTCGTTACGGTCGGAAACAGAAATATCAGAGAGATTTTCACACTTATCAAAAGCGCCCGAAGCGATTACAGCTGTATTTGCCGGAATAGTGATAGTTCTAAGGGAGCTGCATCCGTCAAAAGCATTATCGCTGATAACTTCAGCACTGTTAAGAATAATAGAAATGAGAGAGGTATCGTTTGCAAATACGTTTTCACCAATTTCCTTTACACCATTTCCGAGAACAACTGTTGTAAGGGATTTCATTGAAGAAAAAGCATTTTTTCCTATTGTTTCAACGCTGTCAGGAACAGTTACGGCGAGAAGGTCTGTCTCTGCAAAAGCGTTCTCAGCAATTGTAACAACTGTTTCCGGTATTGCGTAAGAAGCGCCGCTCTTGTTCGGAGGGAAACATATAAGAGCAGAAGCGTCCTTATTGAAGAGAATACCGTCTGCACTTGAATATGCAGTATTTTCCTCGGAAACAGTAAAAGATTCAACAGAAGAATTTTTCTTTACAGCTTCAACATCAATCGACTCAACCGAAGCTGAGATCACCAGACTTCTGAGATTCGGGCAGCTTGAAAAAGTGTCAGTGCCTACAGATGTAATTCCTGCGCCTACAGTGAGTTCTTCGAGAGCAAGAACAGAGCTTATAGCGTTAGGAGCAATCTTAGTTACCGTATCAGGAATAACGAAAGATGTATCCTGTTTAGCATAAGGATAGAGGATGAGCTCAGACATATCCTTATTGTAGAGAACTCCGTTTTCGGATGTATAATTTTCACTTTCTCCGTCGATATCAATAGCAGCGAGACCTGTGATATCGTCAAAAGCGCCGTCTTCAATTTCAGTAACAGTGCTCGGAAGCACAAGCGTACCGATCGGTCCGTCAGCATTGAGCTTTCCGATAGAAGTTACAGGGACTCCGTAAACCTCCTCAGGAATAGCAACAGCATCGGCGGAACCTTCATATCCGGTAATTTTGAAATAAGTTCCATGATCCTCAGCTGTAAAATAAATTCCTGTATACTCCTCTTCGGAATCAGAGAGAGCAGTATCAGATTCAGCGAAAGCAACAGTATTCACCGGAATTGCTGAACCTGCAAGCAGAAGAGCAGAAACGGCTGCTAAAAATTTCTTTGTATTCATGTTTGTCCTCCTTTTTTGTACCTCATTATAAAAATAAACTAAAATAAGTATACCAAATTATGTACAGAAAGTCAATGCCTGCATGGCTTTTTTAGAGAAAATGAAAATAAATTCAGTAATAATCGCTGGCTGATTGACAGATGTTATAATACATATCAAAAAAGGCTGCGCAAAATTACGCAGCCTTCATGTATAGCGTTCGAGTAGATTTGGTACCATCTCAGGTGAGATTAATAATTCTCAGCATGAATTTCAAAATAGCTCTGAGGATGAGCGCATGTAGGACAAACTGCGGGAGCATTGGTACCTACTACGATATGACCGCAGTTACGGCATTCCCAGACCTTAACTTCACTTTTAGCAAAGACCTCAGCCATTTCAACATTCTTCAGAAGAGCACGATAACGTTCTTCATGGTGCTTTTCGATAGCGGCAACAAGACGGAATTTTGCAGCAAGCTCAGGGAAGCCTTCTTCTTCAGCAGTTTTAGCAAATCCATCGTACATATCAGTCCACTCATAATTTTCGCCCTCAGCAGCGGCAGCGAGATTCTCAGCAGTCGAGCCTATACCGTTCAGCTCCTTGAACCACATTTTAGCGTGTTCCTTTTCGTTATCAGCTGTTTTGAGGAAAAGAGCCGCAATCTGCTCAAAACCTTCCTTTTTAGCTTTTGAAGCGAAGTAGGTGTATTTGTTTCTAGCCTGAGACTCACCAGCAAAAGCAGCCTCAAGATTCTTTTCAGTCTGTGTTCCGGCATATTTGTTCATAATAGTTTCCGTCCTTTCAATAGTTGTAGTTATTCGACAGCGGATGAGAGCTTTGCAGCTCTTGTTCCGTTAAAGGTATTATATCACATATCGCCTAAATTGTAAAGAGGTTAGAGAAAAATATTGTTCAACTTTTACAGTGCCTGTTTTCAGGATAAACTCGGGTATCCCGGCTTGAATAATACTATTATGCGGAAAACGCTTGTTAAATCACCGGATTTCATAACTTTTTTCTGAAATCCGCATATTCAGCTTGACTTTTGGGTATTATTATATTATAATTGAGTTTAAAGGAGTATGAGGATATATGTTATGTCAGTTTACATTCAAAAATTTCAAATCATATAAGAACGAGACAACACTGGATATGCAGGCTGTAAGTCATGGTTTCGAGGATTCACTTCTGAAAAGCCGCAGTGATGATACTGAATTTCTGCCCGTATCGGTAATTTACGGTCCGAACGGCGGGGGAAAGTCAAATGTGCTGGAAGCGTTTCGTTGTATGTACCACTTCATATTGCGTCCTATCTGGATAATGCGTACAGAGAAAAAAGAATTCCCAACTATAAAATGTACTCCTTTTCTGTTTGATGAAACATCACAGAATGAACCTACCGAGTTTGAAGTTTACTTTCGTCCAAAGAGAGAGGAAAATGAGTACGAATATGAATACAGATATACACTTTCTGTATTGAACGGTGAGATTTATGAAGAATCATTATATCGACACAAGCTCCCTCGACGAGGACAGTCTGCAATGATTTTTGAGCGAAGCAATGGTGAAATCAAGCTCGGAGCCAGTATAAATAAAGCATCCATAGAAACTGAGGTTAATGACAGAATGCCTTATTTATCGTTTCTGTATATTTTCTATAAGCTGGAACCAGTCATCAAAGCAACTGATTGGTTTAGGAGCTGTTTTTTTCAAAATTATGCCCGCTTTACAGTAGATATGAGAAGGGTGCCTAAACATCAATCCTTTTTTAAAAAACAAATTTTAGATGTTTTTAGTGATGTAGGTATTAATGTTAGCAACTATGAGATTTTAGGTGAAAATAACGAAGATATTGATGATATCCTTTTTAAGCATCCTGTAAAAGATTCGGTCTATGACCTGTCAATATCACTTGAATCAGATGGAACAAGGAAACTTTTTGCTTTAATGACCTATCTTCTTGCTGTACTGAGATACGGTGATCTAGCAATCCTTGACGAGCTTGACGCAAGTCTCCACCCCAAGCTTCTCCGTTACATCATTATGCTGTTTAAGAATCCCGAAATCAACAAGAACAACGCTCAGTTGATTTTCACATCGCATGATATCTCAACGATGAAAAGTTCGGTTTATCGCACGGACGAAATCTGGTTTGCCTGCAAGACAGAGGATGAGTCTAGCGATTTGTACTCGCTATATGATATTAGAGATGAAAGCGGAAATCGAATAAAGCCTGACGCGGCATTCGACAAACAGTATCTCGAAGGAAGATATGGTGCCGACCCATATTTCAGCAATATGATGAAATGGGAGGATGATTGAGCAGCATGGCAAAACCTGTAAAGAAAAGCGACCGAAACAAAGAATGGCGAAAAGATAGAAACAGCAGAAGCAGAGCGAGAAGCATTGCTCCCGAATATCATCTTATTGTCTCTGAGGGAACTGAAACAGAGCCTAATTACTTCAAAGGCATGAAAGACGAAATTGAACGGAATAATGCTGCATATGCAGATAAAATAACAGTAAATGTTGAACAGCGGCACAAAGGAATGAATACCATTGATTTGGTAAAGCATGCTGAGCAAAAAGTAAAAGATGCACTGAGGAAATCCAACAAAATATATAAGCATGTCTGGATAGTCTATGACAAAGACGATTTCAAGGATAATGATTTTGATAAAGCTGTCAAAGAATGTGAGAACCTGACAAGTGAAACAACTGAATATCATGCAATATGGTCCAATGAATCCTTTGAATTGTGGTTTCTGCTTCATTTCAGAACTCAGAATGTAGACATTCACCGTGAAAATTACGGAAAAGAGCTGACTAAATATCTGAAGACTGATTACAAGAAAAATGATAAAGATATCTATGTTCGTCTCAGACCTGAGCTTGATACAGCCATAAAGAATGCCGAAAAAATTATGGAACCGTACGTTAACAAGCAGCCTTCTCAGTGCAGACCCGGAACAAAGGTATATGAAATTCTCAAAAAGCTCAGACCATATCTTAAATCAGGAAAATAACGTTAAATCCCCTTATCTTATAGCGATAAGGGGATTTCTTTGCGTATAGATTATTTGTAAAACTCCGAAAGCATATCCTGTTTGAGCTTCCAAAGGGGGAGTGACAAATCGACATAGTATTCATGAGGATTCTCGAAACGCTTTACCTCGTCCCATATAAGGTCGAGCTGATTTTTGCAGTAATCCTTTATCTCCTCAATAGAAGGGGAGTCATAAACACGCTTACCCTGAGTGAAAATGCAGACTCTGAGCTTTTTAGCAGTAAAGTCAGTAAGAGTTGTCTTTTTGTAAGGCTGTTCGGGATCGAAAATGGTATACGGCTGAGAGTCATAAATAACCTCGTCAGCAAGAGTAATAACATCGGCAACAGCCTTTCCGGTAGCGTTGTCAAAGAGTCTCCACAGCTCCTTGTGTGACGGATTGGTAATTTTCGCGGCATTTTCGGAAATTTTAATTTTAGGAATAATCTGTCCGTTTTCCTCAACGGCGACAAGCTTGTAGACTCCGCCGAAAACAGGTTCAGATTTTGAAGTAACAAGACGTTCTCCGACGCCGAAGCTGTCGATCTCAGCGCCCTGAACTATGAGGTCACGGATGAGATACTCATCAAGCGAGTTTGATGCAACGATCTTTATATAGTCAAGTCCGGCAGCGTTGAGCATTTTTCTTGCCTTTTTAGAGAGATAAGCGATATCTCCGCTGTCGATTCGGATTCCTACACCCTTGTGTCCCTGAGCTTCAAGCTCCTTAAAAACGGTAATAGCGTTCGGAACGCCTGATTTCAGTGTACTATAAGTGTCTACAAGGAAGGTACAGCTGTCAGGATAAACCTTGGCATAGGCTCTGAATGCATCAATTTCGGTGGGAAAAAGCTGTACCCAGCTATGAGCCATGGTTCCGAGAGCTTTCACTCCGAAATCACGGTCTGAAATAGTGCAGGCAGTTCCCGTACAGCCGCCGATATAAGCAGCTCTTGCACCATAGACAGCTCCGTCATAGCCCTGAGCTCTTCTCGAGCCGAACTCCATAACAGGACGTCCCTGAGCCGCAGTAACAATTCTATTAGCTTTAGTAGCAATAAGGCTCTGATGATTAATGGTAAGCAGAATCATGGTTTCAATAAACTGCGCCTGAATCACAGGACCTCTGACAGTAATAATAGGTTCGTTAGGAAAAATAGGAGTTCCCTCTGGAACAGCCCATATATCACACTCAAACTTAAAATCGGCAAGATAGCTCAGAAACTTTTCGCTGAAAAGTTTTTTACTGCGGAGATACTCAATATCCCTGTCAGTGAAGCTGAGCGACTCGATGTATTCTATAAGCTGCTGTACACCTGCCATAACAGCATATCCCGCATTATCGGGAACTCTTCTGAAAAACATATCGAAGTAGGCAATTTCGTTTCCTCTGTCGTTTTCAAGGAATCCGTTTGCCATTGTAAGCTCGTAGAAGTCTGCGAGCATAGTAAGATTTCTTTCGTTCATAATTTTCTCCATTGCGGTAAATTTAGTCGGGCACATCGACGCTGTAAATTATCTGAAAATCTTCTCCAAGTTCAGTGCACAGACGTTTGTAAGCCTCTTCCGTTCGTTTCAAAAAATCTGCTTTTTGTTGTGCAGTCCATGGAGAAGGATCTGGAGGATAATCCCAGTTAAGCGATTCATCATGTTCATCTCGAAGTTCCATGAGATGATTTTTCAGTTCTTCAGTAAGAGGCAGTATAGCCAAATCAACATCATATCCGAATTTCTTTTTTGTTTCTTCATCAGCAGCCCACAGACAAGGTCCTAACCATTCAAACCAGAAATGCATAGTATATTTTGCCATAGTTTCCTCCTTACTTTATTGAGTATATATTTAAAAGAGCGCACACAAGGTGCGCCCTTAGATATTATGTACCGATTAGAGCTTGATAATCTCGCCGTAAAGCTCACGGGGAGCAGAAACAGCATTGGATTCATCGGTATCAATGTGCATAGCTCTTGCAAACTTATCGGATACACGACAGACAACATCGCCGAGAACAGCGCTTCTTCCGTCAGTATCGAGCTTAACCCAAACTACATCCTTATCCTGAACGCCAAGCTCCTCAGCGTCAGCAGGAGTAAGATGGATATGACGCTTAGCAACGATAACGCCCTCAGAAATCTCAATTTCACCGCAGGGACCAACGACCTTACAAGCACCTGAACCTGCAACATCGCCGGACTCTCTGATAGGAGCGGCAATACCAATAGAACGAGCGTCTGTAGCAGAAAGCTCAACCTGTGTAGCAGGACGAACAGGTCCGAGAATAGAAACGCCCGGAAGTTCTTTTTTGGGACCTACAATAGTAACTCTTTCCTCGCAGGCAAACTGACCGGGCTGAGAAAGATCCTTTTTCTTAGTAAGCTGATGACCCTCACCAAAGAGAATCTCAAGGTGTTCCTGAGTAACATGGATGTGTCTTGCCGAAGTTTCAACAATAAATTTTTTTGACATGGTGATTCCTCCCAATATAGTTTCAATTATATTTTACACCTTTTGACAGTAAACGTCAAGAGGAAAGAGCAAAAAAATAGAAGCAGTATCAAAAACTATATTGATAAGGATACAGAAGCATTCAAAAAAGGGATCATTATTAAGCCGGAAAATTGAAAATAAGCGTTTGATTAACAATTCTCAAACATTTCTAAAACAACTTGTAAATATACAGACTATATAATAAAAGCATACTAAGAAAAGCAAATTTCATCAGACAAAATCAAAAAGGAGTAATTACAATGGGAGAATTTTTCAAAAAGGCATTCGCAGACATGAAGGAGAGCGCTAAGGCACAGCATGAGGTTGACAAGGCAAATTTTGATGCCGTAAAGGCAGAATCCAAGGCGCAGTTTGAGGAGGCTAAGGCAATGCGCAATCCTGAATTTATGAAAGCTAAGATGCAGGCGGAACGTGATGAGCAGATCGCTGCTGCAAACAAAAGAATTGCCGAAGCACAGGCTAGAATCGACTTTGCTCAGGGTAAGAAATAATGATGAACGGCATAAGCGAGGTACCGCAAAGGTGTCTCGCTATTGTCGGCTTTGCGGAGGTGTGATATGAAGAAGAAAATATATTATGATGTGAATAACATAAGAGTTGAAAAGGAAATCAACTATATCCCTGTTCGGTATATCATTGCAATTTTCATCACACTGCTTGAAGTGCTGACGATTGTTGGGCTGGTAATCGCCTTGTGTTACTATGTTCCGTACTTCTATGTCCTTTGCTGGATTACCGAAATTGCCTGTGTCGTTCGTATCATCGCCTCTGACGATAACCCGGATTATAAGGTGCCGTGGCTGCTGGTGGTTTTAGTAGTCCCAATCGCCGGATTTATGCTCTACTTCTTTTTCTATTCGAGAATACTGAAAAAGAAGTTTACCAAGCGGCTGAAGGACTTGAAGGATAATTCTTATCATAAGGATGACGGCGAAATTTTAGGTGAACTGCAGAGCGAAAGTCCTGTAGCCTGTTCTCAGGCAAAGATGCTGTGTAGTATTGCGGAAACGCATCTGTTTACGAATACCAAGCAGGAATATTTCCCGCTTGGTGAGGATATGCATCCACGACTTTTGGAAGACCTTGAAAAAGCAGAAAAGTTCATTTATATGGAATACTTCATTATTGAGGAAGGCAAGTTCTGGAACTCGATACTGGATATTCTGAAAAGGAAGGCTGCCGCAGGTGTTGAGGTTAAAGTCGTCTATGATGACGTAGGCTGTATGATGACCTTGCCGGGAGACTACTGTAAAATACTGAAAACATACGGCATTGAAGCAACTCCTTTTTCAAGACTCAGGGGTAACGCCGACAGTGAGTTCAACAACCGCAGTCACCGTAAGATAACGGTCATTGACGGTAAGGTGAGCTATACCGGCGGCATTAACCTTGCTGACGAATATATCAACGAATTTGAAAAATTCGGTCATTGGAAGGATACCGGCATAAGACTTGAAGGGGAAGCTGTATGGGAGCTTACAAAGCTGTTTCTCATAGATTTCGGTATTAATGTAAGAAAAATGCCTGAAATCAAGGCAGATCTGTTCCCGACGCAGAGCAAAATCAAGGAGAGCGGCTATATTATTCCTTTCGGAGACGGTCCGCATCCGCTTTACGAACGCAGAGTCGGCAAGAGCGTGATTCAGAATATGCTGAATAATGCTACCCGATATGTGTATATGACAACGCCCTACCTCATCATTGATAACGATCTGTGCCTGAGTATTGAGAATGCGGTACTCAGGGGAGTAGACGTAAGAATCATCGTTCCCCATATTCCCGACAAAAAGCTGGTGTTCGGTATGACACAGAGCTTTTATCCGAGGCTTATGGCTGCCGGTGTACAGATCTACGAATACGAACCCGGCTTTATCCACGCCAAGTCCTATCTTGCCGATGACGAATACGCTATGATCGGCACGATCAACCTGGACTACCGAAGCCTTGTCCATCACTTTGAAAACGGTGTGTGGATGTATAAGTGCGAGACGATAGGTACATTAAAGAGCGATATTGAAGCGACCTTTGAAAAGAGTATTAAGGTAACACCCGATATGCTCAAAACAAACCTCATTCAGAAAATTATTCGTGCTATTGTGCGTATCTTTGCGCCGATGCTGTAATACAAAAACAGAAAAGGAGACTTAAAATATGAACGCTATTGAAATCAGAGGCCTTTCAAAAAGCTTTCACGGAATGTATGCGGTAGATAATCTGAATATGACAGTTCCTGTTGGAGCAATCTACGGCTTCATCGGCGAGAACGGAAGCGGAAAATCTACGACTGAAAAACTGATCTGCGGACATCTTGTACCCGACAAGGGAAAAATCAAGCTGTTCGGCAAGGATTATAGGGATGCCGGTGTGAGAGTAAGAGTCGGTGCCCTCATTGAAAACGCAGGCTGCTTCCCGAACTCAAGTGTTTGGGATAACCTGATGATGCAGGCGATAAACTTAGGTCTGGAAAACCGTGATGAGGAAATCAGACGAGTACTGCAAATCGTTCGTATGGAGAGTGACGCAAATATCAAATTCAAGAGCTGTTCTCTTGGTATGAAGCAGAGAATCGGTATTGCTATGGCTCTGCTTGGTGATCCGGCCCTCCTGATTTTGGACGAGCCGATCAATGGACTTGACGCCGACGGTATGAGAATTATGCGTGAGATTCTTGTGGATATTACGCAAAAGTACGGTTGTACCGTCCTCATTTCCTCCCACATTCTCGGTGAACTCGAAAAGATCGCTACTCACTACGGTATTATCCGTCAGGGCAAAATGATCTGTGAGATATCTGCCGCAGAAATGGACAGCAGAGCACAGGTGTTCGTCTCACTTAAAACAAAAGATATGCAGGGTGCGAAAGCATTGCTACAGCAGAAAGCCGCCGATGTCCGTGAAGAAGATGGTTATCTGCGAGTATATGATGTGAATCAACCGGAAGCGATTGTCGATTATCTGATAAAGAACGGTCATGTCGTGAGCGAGATCAAGAAAAATAAGATCGGTCTTGAAGAATACTATATCGAACTGATGCAGAAAAAGGAGGAAGCATAAAATGACAGCCTCACGAGAACTTAAATTTGAATCTCCGAGTTTCTTTAAGAGAATAAAAGGTATGCTGGGCGTGGATTTCTACCGTCTGTTCCATACCCCGATGTTTTACATCTTCCTGTGCATTGCCGCCTTCATTCCCGCACTGATCCTGGGTACTACAGGCATGGAAAATCCGGACGGAACGGTTTCAGCACAGCTTTATACCAATGCGTGGAATGCGATTGCCGCTGATACGCCTCTTTACACCTTTAACAGCATCGGCGAATACGCCAATATGAATATGGTATTTATTTTCGGCGGTATTATGGTATCCATCTTTATCGGTCACGACTATAAAAGCGGCTATGTAAAGCAGCTCTTCACCACCCATGCTAAAAAGCAGGACTATATGATTTCCAAATCTATTACCTGTGCGTTTGCTATGGCATGTATGTGCATTACTTATCTGCTGGGTTCCGTAGTTTCCGGACTGCTTGTTGGTTTGGATTTCACAGTGAATGCAGGATCGCTCTTTATTGCAATTTTAAGCAAAATGATTATGAGCCTTGGCTGGGCGAGCCTTTATACCTTCCTCAATGTCATTTTCAGAAAATATTTCGGTGTTTCCATTGCATCCAGCTTTTTCTTCGGCACCGGTCTTCCGATCATTGCCATCGGTATGATCTTCGGAGATACATCAGGCTCCGCTTTGAACATCTTCCTGTACGGTTCTTCTGTAAATGCTTGCCTGAGCAGTAATATGATGACGCTCATTATCTGCATTGTCTGTTCGGCAGCATGGGCAATCATCTACAATCTGGTCGGAACGGCAATCCTCTCTAAGAGCGATGTTTATTAAAAGGAGGCGGTCTGAAATGAATGCAATAGAAATCAGAAAATTAACCAAGAACTTCGGATCAAAGCAGGCATTGAAAGGTCTTGATATGACCGTCCCTATGGGTGCGATCTATGGCTTTATCGGCGAAAACGGAAGCGGTAAGTCCACCACCGAGAAAATCGTCTGCGGGCTCATTCATCCCAGCGGAGGTCAGATCAAACTGTTCGGCAGAGATCACACAGACGCCGATGTAAGAGCAAGAGTCGGTGTGCTCATCGAATCTCCCGGCTGCTTTCCGAATTTAACCGTATGGAATAATATGATGATTCAGGCAGCCAACCTGAACATCAAGAACGCCGAAAAAGAGGTGCAAAAGGCACTTAAAATGGTGCGAATGGAAGGCGCAGCCGGCAACAAATACAAGAACTGCTCCCTCGGTATGAAGCAAAGAATCGGTATCGCAATGGCACTGCTCGGTGATCCGATCCTCCTGGTGCTCGACGAACCTCTCAACGGTCTTGATGCAGACGGTATGAGAATCATGCGTGAAGTGCTGACCGACATCATCAAAGACGGTAAGCATACCGTTGTGGTATCCTCGCATCTTCTCGGAGAACTGCAGAAGATTGCAACCCATTACGGAATCATCCGTCACGGCAAGATGCTCTGCGAAATGACCGCAGACGAGCTCGATTCAAGCTGCCGTACCTACACTGCACTCCGCGCAAAGGATATGAACCGTGCAAAATCGTCGCTCTCTCTCAGATATTCCCGTGTGGAGGAAGACGAAGCCGGATATATCCGTGTATACGATGCAAGAGAACCTGAAGAAATCGTCACTTATCTTTATCAGAACGGCGTTTTGGTGAATGAGATAAAAACGGATAAGATCAGTCTGGAAGAATACTATATTGATCTTATGAACGCAAGGGAGGTCAGATAACATGGAAATGACAAACAAAATAAAGTTTAAGCATCAGACCTTTTGTGAAAGACTGAAAAGCATGTTAAAGGTAGACTTCCGCAGAATGTTTACATCTTCGCTTTTCTATATCATGGCAGGCGTTTGCCTTGTCGTTCCGATTCTGATCGTGGTTATGACAACTATGATGGACGGGACTGTGTCGGTAGATCCTAACACCGGAGCTGAAACTGTCATTGAAGCCTTCGACAACGTTTGGCAGACAATCGGCTCTGTAAGCGGTGAAGGCTCTGCAATGTCTATGGATCTCACGGGCATGTGCAACATAAACCTGGTTTATTTCTTTGCAGCAGTGTTTATCTGCATCTTTATCTCGGATGATTTCAGAAGCGGCTATGCAAAGAACCTGTTTACAGTCCGAGCAAATAAGGGCGATTATGTTGCTTCTAAAACCATCGTAGGTTTTATCGGCGGTGCATTTATGCTGATTGCCTTCTTCCTTGGCTCAATGCTCGGCGGTGCAATATCCGGTCTGCCCTTTGACACACCGGCAGGTACAAGCGGAATTGTTATGTGTATGATCTCAAAGATTTTCCTGCTTGCAGTATTTGTTTCCATCTATGTGCTGGCGAGCGTGATCGGCAAGCAAAAGCTGTGGCAGTCCCTTGTAGGCTCTCTTATGATTGGTATGCTGTTCTTTATGATGATACCTATGCTCATTCCTCTGGATGCAGGAATGATGAATGTGCTTCTCAGTCTTGTGGGCGGCGCGCTGTTTGCCTTTGGTCTCGGCAGCGCAAGCAATCATATATTGAAAAAAACAAGTCTTGTATAAACGAAAGCGGAGTGTGTCGACTTTGACATCACTCCGCTTTTTTGATAAAATCTTTGAAAATCTGCAAACGCAAACAATACATGATGAAGCATTGCAGTGTACACATATACCGCAATCATGCGTTTTCCGACAATGCTTGGCTATTATTCAAAGTATTCGCCTACACTTGCACTGCTGTTGTATTCCTTGCGAATGCGTACAATAACTGCACCGTCGGGCTGCTCGGATTCCTCATCAATTTTGTAGCGTGTCTTGTTCTTGTCCAGCTGTGCCTTGTAACGCTGTACTTCCTCACGATTGAGTTTAATCAGAGTTTCAATTGATAAACCACTGTCTTCCTTCTGCTGAAATCTGAGTGTCTGCATAATGCAGGCTGCCTGAATTCTTTTCATGTGCTTAATCTCCGTTTCTGATTCAGCTTTCGCTGTACTTCAATTATACCAGATTTCAGAATTCTTCGCAAAGCACATTTTCTACAAAAATTATGCTATAGTATAATTGGTGAAAAAGCTCAGAGCTATCGAGATCACTCTGCCGGCAGCACATCGTTTTCCGGATAAATAATTACTCTGCAAACGCAGTTGTTTTCTTTTTATAAATTCTTCTAAACAATACCAACGCCACGATCATCGTCAGGACTTCGGCGATAGGGAATACAGTCCATACCATCCAGCTATTATCAGTATTTGATTTTGCCATTTCTGCAAAAAGTATTGCAAACGGGAATACGAACAGGAGCTGTCGGCACACGGAAACAACAAGAGATTCCATTCCGCCGTCAAGAGCCTGAAACACACCCTGAAAAGCGATGTTTACGCCTGCAAATACAAAACAGATGGAGATAATGTGCATTGCGCTTATGCAAAGGCTCTGCGTCTCGCCGGCGAGTCCGAAAATCTCCGAGAATGGTACAGCAAAGAGTTCAAGTACGATCAATCCTGCAAGCATTATAATGAACGTATAGATCTGACCGTATTTCACGCAGTCTTTGATACGCTTTTTATTTCTCATGCCAAAGCTGAAAGCAGTAATCGGCATTATTGCGTCACGAATACCGAATGCGGCAAACAGCAGGAACTGCTGGATCTTATAATAAAGACCGTAAGCAGTTACCATCGCCTCGCTGATTCCGCCAAGTATAAGATTCAGTCCATAGGTCATCACTGAGATCAGTGCCTGTGAAATTATGGCAGGAAGTCCGATTGCATAAATCATTTTTATGATTCTGCCGGATGGCTTGAAATAGCAGAGCTCATTTGAAATCGCTTTGTTTATTTTTAAATGGAATGCCAGTGCCACTGCAAATGATACGATCTGTCCGATGACTGTGGCATATGCCGCACCCTTAACTCCCATTTCAGGACATCCCAGCAAGCCGTAGATCATAATGGGATCAAGAATAATGTTGGTAACTGCACCTGAGATCTGTGCAATGGTGGAACAGACAGAGTGTCCCGTTGCCTGTAAAAGCTTTTCGTAAACTGCAAAAAATGACATGCCAAAGGAGAAGATGCAGCATATTCTGAGATAATCAATTCCCATTTCGGCAATAACGGGATTTTTAGTCTGAGAGCTGATGTATATTTCAGCGCCGAATATTCCGAAAAGCAGGAATACAATGTAGATTACAAATGCGAGGAAAGCGGCATTTCCGGCTGCTTTGTTCGCCTGCCTGCTGTCACCTTGTCCGAGACTTTTCGCTACGAGAACATTTGCACCGACGCCTGTTCCGATTCCGACTGCAACCATCAGTATCTGTAACGGAAAAGCGAGAGTAAGAGCATTTAAGGCATCCTCTCCGCCGTTTGTCATATTGGATACAAAGGCGCTGTCCACTATATTGTAGACTGCCTGCAGCACCATGGAGATAATCATCGGGATACCCATAGAGAGCATCAGCTTCTTTACGGGAACTGTTCCCATTTTATTTATCTGTTTTGTTTCTTCCATAAAATCCTCCTATTTACAAAAATTTACTGCACTCACAGCGCAGTTTTATCTGTTGAAACAAAAAAGATGTGCAGCTTCTGATTGGACTTATGCCTTTGAAGCTACACATCATATTTTATATTATACTGCTTTTTGACTTTTTTGTCAAAGGGCAATTTGTACAAAAGAATTTAACAGGAAGGGAGGGGGATTTAGTGGTGGAGAAGTGAATGGAGAGAGTAAGCCCCCTCGTCATCGGTGGTCGGTGATGAGGGGCTGTTTTTATTCTTCCGTAAATTCGATATCTATTACATCTGTAGTTTCAATTAGCCTTTCTATTCGACCTTGTTTTTCCATAATAAACCGCTTTTGATAGAATATATCTGCAAATCGAACTATTTGATTCATTTGTGCTACATCAATCAACGCACCTAAAACTCCCGAAACAACAGGAACTGCTTTTCCAACTGTTTTTAATGTCAATTTTTTTCCTATCTGTTCAAAAACACCTTTAAATAAACTTTGCTCTAATCCTTTAGCTCCTGCTTTTTCAAGTGCCTTTTGAGCCGCCTTATGTGCAAGTGCTCGCATTTGAGTAAGTAGTAATGGAACTCCACCTCTTGCAGCCATATCTGTCCATGTTTTTTTTGCCGTTTGTTTAACGATATTTGCTTCAGTCATTATCATGATTTTGCTTATTACACCGCCAAGCTCATTGTTTACATCGTTTTTTGTAGGGCTTAATGCATTTGCAAAAACATCGCTTGCTATAACTAATTCCTCGTCATCGTTTTTAACATCATAGCCATAATACATAGCAATTGCTTGTACAGCTCTAAAATACAACAAGGTGCTAAATACAAGATTAAACGGCAATCCCCCAAAACCGACAACTCCAGTGACACCACCCTCTACAACTGCATAGAATCTACTCATCCCCTTGTTTCTACTCACAAGTTTAGCAATATCATAGCTGCGTACAAGGCACACTTCATCTAAATAAGAAATTGGATGTTTCGGATTTGATTTTGAGATATTCTTTAATACCATAGACTCGCTAATGGTATATTTAGATACCTGTTCTTCTACTACCTTAAAGCCGGATGAAATTAGTTTCAATGCTTGCTGATAAAGTTCCTGCTCTGTTATCTTATTGCCAATGGTTCCAACTGCATTCTTCACTTTATCCGGAATAAGTGTACCTACCTTTTTTGCTGCTTTTGTAGTTATACTCGGTTCAAGCATCTTCATGTATTTTTCTGTTAGCTTTTCCAATGAATCGGTTTCTTTTTTGTCAACAATAGGATTCGGCAAATCATAATTTATATTCATAGTATACTCCTTTAACTTTGACGCCCAAACTCCACACAAATATGCGTGTGGGTGTATTTGTTGTCATCGTTCATTTTACCGTGCTTTCTTCTCACGCACAGCAAAAATGCCTGTACCGAGGAAGAAATCAGCGGGTTGATTTTTGAAAAAATGCGTAGAACTGGGCTTTTACGCCTTATCCCTTGACATCAATACCACACACTCGACGTGATGTCCGTTGTCCAAACAAATACTTATATCTTCCTCAATGATTGGAAGCTTGAATTTAATGGATTTCAGCCATTGTCCGTTGGGCTGACGTTCTTCATAAATCTGTATTTCGGAAATGAGTGCTTCAATAAGCTGTCGTCTTTCCGCTTCGTTCATCACGGTATACAGTTTCTCAAAATAAATCAGCACTTTATAGATATTGTCGCTTGTCAGCTTTTCCGCTTCAATAGATTGTTTCTTTGCTCTTGCGGCAATAAGCTGATTTTCAATTTCCTCTATCTTATCATACATATTATAAAGGCGATTGTCAAGGTCTGCCTTACGTTTTATATAGTGTTTATCATCGGGGTCAAGTGTATCAATTTCCTCAATGATTTTTGTTTTTACGGCATAGGCTTGT
>JAFTYF010000011.1 GCA_017461395.1 Ruminococcus sp. | reverse complement strand
TGACGATGATGATGACGAAGAAGAGGAAGAAGTAAAGCCAAAGAAGAAGGGCTTCTTCAAGAGACTTTTCGGCAGAAAGGAAAAAAATAATGACTAAGCTTGTAATGGCTACGAATAATGCCAATAAGCTCCGTGAGGCGAGGGAAATTCTCTCGCCGCTCGGAATAGAAGTTCTGTCGCTTGCCGATATTGATATTGACTGCGATCCGGACGAAAACGGTGCAACATTTGAAGAAAACGCTGAGATCAAGGCAGAAGCGGTATACAATGCAATCGCTGATAAATACGGCGAGAATATGGCTGTATTTGCCGATGACAGCGGACTTTGCGTTGATGCTCTCGGCGGAGGGCCGGGAGTATATTCCGCAAGATATGCCCCTAAAGGTCAGGAATGCGCAAAGCTTCTTGACGAGCTTGCGGGAGTTCCCGATGAAAAGCGCACAGCACGTTTTGTGTGTTCTATCGTATTCCTTGATAAGACAGGAAAGTCTGATGAGGTACACGGTACCTGTGAAGGAATGATAGGTCATGAGGAGCGTGGAATAAACGGTTTCGGATATGATCCGGTGTTTGTCGTGGGAAACAAGACAATGGCTGAAATGACTTCCGAGGAAAAGAATGCGGTAAGTCACAGAGGAGCAGCAATGAATGCACTGTACAAGCTGCTTGAAGGAAAGGTGAATGAATAATGCTGACAAGTAAACAGAGATCATACCTTCGTGGTATAGCTTCAACATACGAGACTATATTCCAGATAGGAAAGGGCGGAGTTTCCGAGGTGATGTGCAAGGATATCAAGGATGCGCTCCGCAAAAGAGAGCTTATAAAGCTGAGAGTTCTTGAAAATTCCGGCTATACAGCAAGAGAAGCAGCCGATGAAATCTCAGCAGCAACAGGTTCGGAAGTTGTTCAGGTGATTGGTTCAAAATTCGTACTTTTCAAGCGTAATCCCAAAGAGCCGGTTATCGAGAATATCCCGAAGGCTAAGTAATATAATATGCGAATCGGAATTTACGGCGGAAGCTTCAATCCTGTTCATAACGGCCATATTCACCTTGCTCTGACAGCGGCAGAGGAATTCGGGCTTGACAGGATATATCTGGTGCCGTCAAAGAAATCTCCGCACCGTTCAAGTGACGAATATGCGTCAGACAAGGACAGAATCGAGATGCTCCGGCTTGCCTGCAGAGTAAGCGGCAAGCTTGAAGTCAGCTCCTATGAGCTTGAAAATGACCGTGTAAGCTATTCCGTCTATACGGTAAGACATTTCAGGGAGCTTTTTCCGGATGCAGAGCTTTTTCTTCTTGTCGGCAGCGATATGCTTCTTTCGTTTGATAAGTGGTTCTGCTATGAGGAGATACTTACGCAGGTGGAATTATGCGTAGTTTCGAGAAACGAAGGTGATCTTGATGAACTTCACAGATATGCTGAAAAGCTCGGAAAATCTGACAGGATCCACATAAGCTGTGTAGCGCCCGTTGAGGTGTCTTCTACAGAGATAAGAAAAAAAATTGCAAAAAATAAGAATTTCTCTTGCTATCTTGATAAAAATGTAGTACAATATATTACTATGAGGGGATTATATTCGTTCAGAGGTGAAAATAAATTGCATTACGATCCTGATGAAAAGAAAAAATATCTTAAGGAGCACCTTTCTGCTAAAAGATATAATCATTCGCTGAATGTGGCGGCTGAATGCAGAAAACTTGCTCTGAAATACAACGAGGATCCGGATAAGGCATATTTTGCCGGACTCCTTCACGATGTATGCAAGGAGCTTCCGGATAAGGCGCAGAAGGCTATGGTTGAACAGTGCGGCTTCACGGTTTGCCGTGAGGAACTGGAAACACGCTCGCTGTGGCACGCAATCGCCGGCGCAAGTTTTATAAAAACGGAATTCGGTGTCGAAGATATAGATATTCTCAATGCCGTGCGTTTTCACACGGTAGGCAGGGCCGGAATGTCGCGACTTGAGGAGCTCGTTTATCTTGGCGATCTTATTTCAGCTGACAGAGACTACAAGGACGTTGACAGAATGAGAAAGCTCTCATACAATGATCTGAATGAAGCAATGCTGGAGGCTTTTGCCTATTCCATAAAATCTGTTGTAAAAAAAGGCGGACTTGTTCCGATATGTACAGCAGAAGGCTATAATTTCTACACAAGACTGCATAGAGAAGATAGAAGCAGCGATCCGAAAAGAGGACTTAAATGAAGGACAACGAAAAAATTGAAGATAATATAAACGAGGCTTTTCAGCCGGCTAGTCAGCCAAAGCCTCTCAGAAAACTTAAAAGAGTGGATGCGGGAAGAACTTCTGCCGGCGGAAATCAGCAATATCAGGGAAGATACGAAACTCCTCATACCGGTAATTATCAGGGACGATATGCGGCAGAGCCGGAGCGTTTTTCTGAAAGGGAAGAAGTCCGCAGACATCCTAACCGCAGACCGCCTGTGCGCGAAGAACTGAATATCCCTATAAAGCGTACAGAGAAAAAGAAATCTGCAAAGGACATTATTGTAAAGACAATTGCAGTTATTGCCAGTCTTTCGATAATTATTGCGTTAGTGCTTACAATGCCTATCATGTGGTGGGATAAAAAGGGCGTCAAGGAAAGAGTTTCGATAATGACGTACTTTGTAAAACGTCAGCAGCCGCTTGTCCACATTGAGGGCGAGCTGGATAAGTCTACTGAGAAGGTCGATGTCAGCATAAATACAAACGTGCTTCCTGAGGATTACAACGACGGTCTTGACTTCATGGAACAGTGGATAGAAGGACAATATACCGTGCTTTTCCTCGGATTCGATGTTGACAGCCTTAATACCGATGTTATCTGGCTTTGTCAGTTTGACCTCAAGGGCGGAGCACTGAGAATTCTTCAGATACCGAGAGATACGGCGGTTCCTGATTTTACAAGCTCGCCGTCAACAAAGATAAACAGTGTATATTCAAGCGGAGATCCGCAGTATGCTGATATTCCTATTCAGCGTGTTGTTGACTGTGTTCAGCAGAATTTTGGAATCCCGATTGACGCCTATATCACGACATATATCACGGATATTGCAGAAATGGTAGATCTTGTCGGCGGTATTCCGATCAGCCTTGATGAGCCTATCCACTATGAGGAAGGCAAGACTATCGAGGCGGGAGATACAATTCTTACCGGTGAGCAGTCAGAATGGTTCATACGCTACCGCTACGGCTGGCTTGAAGGAGATATCGGACGTATGCAGAATCAGCGCCGATTCATGGCGGCAGCTATGCAGAAGCTTATGGATATCTCAAAAAACGAAGGTACAGCCAAGCTTAAAGAATACATTGACGAGGTAATGGACAGAGAACTTATTGCTACGGATATGATGGTCGTTGACCTTACGCGTCTTGCAGATTTCTGCGGAACTATTCCGCTTGAAAGCGTTCAGGTAGATATGGTTCCTGGAGAATCTACATCAAACGAAGAACCATATATCGGTTCGGACGGTATAGAGTATTCAATTTATTCAATTCACAAGCAGGAGACGCTTGATCTCCTTAACAAATACTACAGACCGTATCAGAACCCTCTTACAGGCTATGGTGATACAGCGATTATCGAGTACATCAAGGAGCATAATTACAGCAATTATGACGATAAGACAGCAACATTTGATGATCTTATCGACAGCGAAGCACCTGCGAGGGATCCGAATAAGGTACAATAATGAATTTGAAAGGTGAAAATATGACACAGCAGGAAAAACTTGAGCTTATTATAAAGACTCTTGACAGTAAAAGAGGCGAGGATATACAGGCGATAAAGGTTACAGACCTGACTATTCTTGCGGATTATTTTGTGATCGTTAACGGAACCAGCAATACTCACACAAGAACTCTTGCGGATGAGGTTGAATTCCAGCTTACACAGAAGGGCGAAGAACCGCTCAGACGTGAGGCTGATACAGGAAATACATGGATAGTTCTTGATTACGGTGATATCATCATTCACGTTTTCTATAAGGAAGCAAGAAACTTCTATAAGCTTGAAAGTCTCTGGGCAGACGGCGAACAGTTGGATATCAGCGGACTTCTTGTGAAGGAGAATGAATAATGAATGTGACTAATCAGAAAGGAATGTCGATCGGCATTTCAGTAGCGATTTATCAGGTGATCAAACTTGTACTCAATATGATACTGGGCGGAGGGCTTGATACTCTTACCCTGATAATAGGTGCAGCAGCGTTTATTCTGGCGATAACCGGAATCAAATACGGGAATTATGCGGTTGCAATAGCACTTGCACTTATCGCACTGACAAATCTTCCGGCTAATATCTCCAATATCGGCAGCAACTGGATATACCTTATCGAGGGAATTATCGACATTCTGGCAGCAGTGGTTCTCTGTACGAATTCTGACGTAAAAGAACAGTTCTCCAGAGGATTGAAGTAAGACGGCAACGCACAAAACAGGAAAATAAATACAAAGGAATGATATAAAATGAGCAGATACGATTATAAATCGGTTGAACAGAAATGGCAGAAATATTGGGATGAACACGACAGCTTCAAGGCTGTCAACGACAGCAGCAAGAAGAAATTCTATGCACTGGTTGAGTTTCCGTATCCCTCAGGACATGGTATGCACGTTGGTCATATCAAGGCTTACTCCGGACTGGAAGTAGTTTCCAGAAAAAGACGTCTTGAAGGCTATAACGTTCTTTTCCCGATCGGATTTGACGCATACGGACTTCCTACTGAAAATACAGCTATCAAGGAAAATATTCATCCTCGTGTCGTAACAGACAGAAATATCGAAAAGTTCACAAATCAGCTCAAGACAGTCGGATTCTCTTTTGACTGGTCAAGAGTTGTTGATACTACAGAGGAGGGCTACTACAAGTGGACGCAGTGGATTTTCCTCAAGATGTTCGAGAATGGTCTTGTATTCCGTGACAAGACATCTGTAAACTACTGTCCCAGCTGTAAGGTCGTTCTTTCAAACGAGGATTCACAGGGCGGTAAGTGCGACGTATGCCACAGCGATATCGTTCAGAAAACAAAGGAAGTATGGTATCTCCGCATTACAGAATACGCAGACAAGCTTCTTCAGGGACTTGAAGATGTTGATTATCTGCCTAATGTAAAGCTTCAGCAGCAGAACTGGATAGGCAAGTCGACAGGTGCATTTGTAAACTTCAGCATCAAGGAGCAGGATGAACAGCTCCGTATCTATACAACACGTCCGGATACTCTTTACGGCGTTACATTCATGGTAATTGCTCCGGAGCATCCTGTTATCGAAAAGTACAAGGACAGCATTTCAAACTATGCAGATCTCGAAGCATACAGAACAGAGTGCGCTAAGAAGAGCGAATTTGAAAGAACTCAGCTTGTAAAGGACAAGACAGGTGTCAAGATCGAAGGACTTACAGCTGTAAATCCCGTTACAGGAAAGGAAATCCCGATCTATATCGCAGACTATGTAATGATGGGCTACGGTACAGGTGCTATCATGGCTGTTCCTGCACATGATACAAGAGATTATGACTTCGCAAAGAAGTTTGGTATTGATATCATTGAGGTAATCAAGGGCGGAGATATCTCCAAGGAAGCATACACAGGCGAGGGCAAGCTTGTAAATTCCGGTGAGCTCAACGGCATTACAAACAAGAAGGATGCTATTGAGAAGGCTCTGGAGATTCTCGGCGGACTCGGCTGCGGCGAAAAGGGTGTTCAGTACAAGATGAAGGACTGGGCGTTCAATCGTCAGCGTTATTGGGGAGAGCCTATCCCAATCGTTCATTGTCCTGACTGCGGAATGGTTCCCGTGCCTTATGAGGAGCTTCCTCTCAGACTGCCGGCTGTTGAGAATTTTGAGCCCGGTACTGACGGCGAAAGTCCTCTTGCAAAGATCGATAGCTATGTAAACTGCAAGTGTCCCAAGTGTGGAAAGGATGCAAAGCGTGAGACAGATACAATGCCTCAGTGGGCAGGTTCTTCATGGTATTTCCTCCGCTACTGCGATCCCTGCAACGATCAGCAGTTTGCTTCAAAGGAAGCGCTTGAATACTGGATGCCTGTTGACTGGTACAACGGCGGTATGGAGCACGTTACAAGACATATGATCTATAGCCGTTTCTGGCATAAATTTCTCTACGATCAGGGATATGTAAACACAGCAGAGCCTTATGCAAAGAGAACTGCTCAGGGACTTATCCTCGGACCTGACGGCGAAAAGATGTCAAAATCAAGAGGAAACGTAATTGATCCTAACGACGTTGTTGCTGAGTACGGCGCAGATGTTCTCAGACTTTATGTACTTTTCATGGGAGACTATGAAAAGGCAGCTCCGTGGAGCGAATCAAGCATCAAGGGCTGTAAGCGCTTTGTTGACAGAATCTGGGGATTACAGGATATCCTCACAGACGGCGACAGCTACAGCGACGCTCTCTGCTCTGCTTTCCACAAGACAATCAAGAAGGTTACAGAGGATATTGAGGCAATGAAGTTCAATACAGCAATTGCCGCAATGATGACACTCATTAACGATATCTACGCAGCAGGTTCTATCAATAAGGCTGAACTTCGTGATTTCTGTATCATGCTCAATCCCTTTGCTCCTCACATCACAGAGGAATTGTATAACAATACATTTGGACAGATTCTCAGCGAGCAGGGATGGGTGACATACGACGAGGCTCTCTGCAAGGACGAAACTATTGAAATTGTTGTTCAGGTAAACGGCAAGCTCAAGGCAAAGCTTAATATTGTTCCTGATTCTGATAAGGATTCAGTTATTGCAGCAGCAATGGCAGACGAAAAGGTAAAGGAATCTGTTGACGGAAAGAACATCGTTAAACAGATATATGTACCAAATAAACTTGTTAATATTGTAGCAAAATAACGAATTTTTAAAGAGTTAAAAAAAGCCTTGACAATCAACGGAAAGTATGGTAAAATATCATTATATTATTTCAAGTATTATCTGCTGTCTTTCAGGGTATATACTGACTGGCATCCTTTGGGATGATTAGTATAGAGCTCAGAAGAAATTTTGGGCAACCTCTGAATAAGGGAGGGAAAGTTAAGTGGCAGAAGTTCGCGTTGGTAAAAACGAGTCTTTGGATACAGCTCTTAAGAGATTTAAGAGATCATGTGCAAAGGATGGCGTTATCGCTGAGGTTCGTAAGAGAGAACACTACGAAAAGCCTTCTGTAAAGCGCAAGAAGAAGTCTGAAGCAGCTCGTAAGCGCAAGTATTGATCTTGCAGACTGATCGTGCTGATAAAAGCGAGCCCTAAGGGTTCGCTTTTTCATTTATATGAATTTTTTGTTGGATATGGAGGAATTATGCGGTTAGGAATTACAGCTGCATTCCGGCGCGTGACAGAGATCACACCGGATATACTGAAAAAACTGGGTATCAGAGGACTTATCCTCGACCTTGATAATACATTGACAACCCATGACAATCCTGTGCCGGGTGATGGAGTTCTCGACTGGCTTGATGTCATGAAGAAAAATAATATCAGGCTGATAATCGTTTCCAATAATCATCCGCCGAGAGTTAAGCCGTTTGCCGATATGCTGGGACTTGAATTCGTCAGCGAGGGCAAAAAACCTCTGACAAAGGGGTTCAAGGAGGCGGTTGAAAAAATGGGACTTCCGAAAAAGTATATTGCCGCTGTCGGAGATCAGATATTTACAGACGTTCTCGGTGCAGGACTTTTTGGCGTAAAAATGCTCTATGTTGATCCCATTGAGCATGAAAAAACTACATTTTTCAAGGTGAAAAGAAAGTGCGAAAAGCCGTTTCTGCCAAGAAAATATTATAATGAACAGGAGAAAAAATAATGATAAAGAAAATTCTTGTTATCCATGGACCGAATCTCAATCTTCTCGGCGAGCGTGAACCGGGAATCTACGGCAGCGATTCAATTGAGAATCTCAATAGCAGCATCATCGACCGTGCACGTGATCAGGGGCTTGAATGTGAGATATTCCAGTCAAATCACGAGGGAGCAATCATCGACAAGCTTCATGCTGCAAGAAAGACTTTTGACGGTGTTATAATAAATGCCGGAGCATATACTCACTACAGCTACGCTATCAGGGATGCAATTTCAGCTATAAAAATTCCCTGTATTGAAGTGCATATCAGCAACGTTTTCGCAAGAGACGAATTCCGTTCCAATTCGGTAATCGCTCCGGTCTGCAAGGGAAGCATAAGCGGCTTCGGTTTCGGAAGCTATTTTCTTGCTGTACAGGCACTTGCAGAGCTGTGAGGTGCGCATTTTGACGAGATTTGAAAAACTCTTTCAGGAGCTTGATACTGACTGCGCTCTTATAACTTCAGATGTTAACAGACGCTATTTCACGGGAATGAAGTCTTCTGACGGCATAGTGCTTATGTTTCCGGAAAAAGCATATCTGCTCATTGATTTCCGCTATATCGAAAAAGCAAGGAATACCGTTAAAAGTGCTGAGGTGATCGAACTTAAAAAGCTTCAGCCGCAGGTGAGTGAGCTTCTGAAAAAACATGGAGCGTCCAGAGTTTCTGTTGAGTCTGAAACAATGACCATAAGACAGCTCAACAGCTACAAGCATACATTCCGTGAGGTCAATTTTGATGATTCCAATGCTCTCAGCGACGCAATAAAAAAGCTCAGAATGACAAAGGATGACGAGGAACTTGCCTGTATCAGAAAAGCTCAGGAGATCGCTGAAACCGCCTTTGATGAGCTTCTTCCGTTTATAAAGGCGGGTGTTACTGAAAGGGAAATTGCTCTGGAGCTTAATCGTCTTATGTTTGTTCACGGTGCAGAGGATCTTTCTTTTGAGACGATTGCTCTTGCAGGAGAGAATACGTCCATGCCGCACGGAGTTCCTTCCGATAAAAAAGTCGAGGAGGGCGAGTTTGTTTTACTTGATTTCGGAGCAGTATGGAACGGCTATCACAGCGACATGACAAGAACCCTCTGCGTAGGAAAGCCCTCAGAAGAAATGGAGCGGGTATACAATATTGTTCTTGAAGCGCAGCTTGCCGGACTTGAAGCCGCAAAGGCAGGAGTCACAGGCCGTGAGCTTGACGGGATTTCCCGTAGTATCATAGAAAAATCCGGCTATGGCGACTGCTTCGGACATTCACTCGGTCATGGAGTCGGCATGGAAATTCACGAGGCACCTAATCTTTCTCAAAGAAATGAGTTTCCTCTCAATGAGGGGGCAGTTGTTACGATAGAGCCAGGTATATATCTGGCAGGAAAATTCGGCGTCAGAATTGAAGATTTTGTCATTTTGACCGAAAATGGATGCGAAAATCTGACAAAATGTGCAAAAAAATTAATATCTTTGCAATAATGTCATTTTAGGTATTGCCAAAAACAAAGAAATGTGGTAAAATATATTCATATATTATTATAGTCTAAAATTATACGGAGGTATTTCTCATGATTTCAGCAGGAGATTTCAGAAATGGTGTTACTTTTGAGCTTGACGGCCAGGTAGTTCAGGTTGTTGAATTCCAGCACGTTAAGCCCGGAAAGTGAGCAGCTTTTTTAAGAACAAAGTACAAGAACTTTATTACAGGATCAGTTGTTGAAACTTCAT
>JAFTYF010000010.1 GCA_017461395.1 Ruminococcus sp. | reverse complement strand
GGGAGAAAATATGGCGGCTCAGGAGAGACCTGCTGAAAACGAAATGGAGGTTATGCTACATGAAATACGTGAAAATCATTCTGCTGGCGATCATGGAAGTGATAGCTGAACTGTACGACAAAAAGAAAGGCGGGTGAGAAAATGAGCGGTACAAAAAGTCCAGACCTGAGCTGACCGGCGTTTCCGTGAGCACACTCTGCCGCGCCATAAAGGGATGAATTTCGGCGGGGTGATTTTGCTATAAGTTTTGATAAAGAAACCTGCACCATAAACCTCTGATTGAGTGAGTTTTGGTGCAGGTCATCTTTTTTTCATAAACGATCGGTTGTGGGAATAACCGGCATATACAGATCACAGCGGCATCTCTGTTTTATCACATTTGTGCAGACATCAGAACCTCTCCGCAAACACCTTGATTTCTTCATTCTCCGTCCCATTGAGCAGATCAGCAAACGACGGAATATACCGGACAGCATCATTGCAGTACAGCGGAGAAAGCCCCATTTCCATATAATATCCTCTCACGACGGATTTCCTGTCAGCGGATTTCTCGTCGTCCTTCTTATTATGTCTGTTGCGGTAGCGCATGATCTTCCTGTACTTTTCGCTGTCTTTTTTATATCCGCAGTACTTCCAGATATACTTTTTCTGAAGTTCCTTTGATAACATAGCGCCGCTCCAAAGCGGTGAAGTAATATGCTTATGCAGTAACTCATGCGCATTCATGAGTACATTTCCGAGAATCCATGCAAGATTGTCATCTTCCAGATATTCCTCCGTCATGTAATTTTCTTTTTTCAGAAATCCTTTGCTAAGTGCAAGTTCAAATCTGAGCAGGCCGGAGTAACCCGTGATATCATAATCATGGAGTTTCATGTCAGCGATTTTATTATAGATCTTCGCCTTGACATCCTGACTCTTATTGTAATAGAAAACGCCGTTTTCGTCTTTATACTCTTCCTTACGCTTCGCTTCATCTGCTTCGGCCATCAATCTGTAACCATACTGCTTTAACGCCTTCTTCGCCAGTCGGATTACCTCATGGGTATATTCTTCCGATGGTGTTTCAATATCTTTTGCAAGATCGACTCTGCGTAACTTTGCATCATCTAGCAAGTTCACGCCGGAGTCTTTTTTTATTTCTTCAATAATCTTATATAATTCCTCACAGGCAGCGCAGTACTCTTCTACCATGTGCAGCTTCTTCATAGCCTGTCCCGGATACAGTAATTTTGCAGGTGTCACGATCCAGTTGGCTTTAAGAGCTCTGTGCTGCGGATCGTATTTCTTTACCATTTCATCTGCAATAACGATTTCCATACGAAATCCTCTGTCAGCATATTTGCATAACACACGCTTTTTCTCCTCATGATGATAAAAGTAAATATCATCGTGATAACCATACGCTTTGTAAAAATAATTAAGCCGGTCAGACGACAAATAAGTTTCAATTCCTACGGTGTGAATAAATTCATTCATGGTTATAACCCCTTTTGCAATTCGTTTTTATTGCAATGTTGGGACTGATTGTTATTTATGAAAATTAATTACGATAACATGGTAATAAAAAAAGATTAACATATAACTAAGGCAATCAATAATCCATATCACTCAGGTAACAGTAAAAATTATACTGAAGGGATATAAGGGTAACTGTATTCAGATTAGAATAAAAACAGGTATCAAATTGGTGTCTATATAAGACAAATACAAAGAGTTTGGAGGCAGAATAAAAAATAATACGGAATTATTTTCATAAACATATAGTTAATCAAAAGGTATTACTGAATCGCAATTAATACCAACCATAACATATGGTTAACAAATTTTCATAGAAGGAGGCACATCATGCCAAAATTATTTACAATTGAGGATCTGACAAAAGAGCTGTATATCAGCCGAAACACGGCGTACAAGCTTGCCCGTCAGATCAAACACAACAAGATAGGCAGGCGAATTCTGATTTCAGAAGAAGACCTGCGGGATTACCTGGCGAAAAACTCACAGATTCTCGAGGATCCCAACCACAACAAAAATACTAACTAAAAAACTTGAAGGAGAAACAAAAATGAGAAACTACTTTAACAACACAAACGCAATGACTACCGAAAACGCTAGAATTCAGCCGGTATTCCGTACCGCAGACAGTGAACCTCACAGATTCATCAGAATTATGATGGACGAAAATGGTATGATTCTTGACTACAAGGGACGTAAAGAATATCGTATTCTCAATGCTCAAGTATTTGTATGGCACTCAAATAAACAACTTCGTGTTATGCGTTTTTCACCGGATATCCCGGATCGTTATTTCTATGCCGCACTTGCTGAGAATGCCGGTGCAGGATTTATGATCAACGATTCCGAATGCACGATTGAGGGATATCAGGAATTCCTTGATACAAGAGAGAAGGACGATCAGGGGATGTTCTGTATTTTCAAGACGGAATGCGGTACTGTACTGATTACATATCGCACCGCTGACAGACACATTGGATTCAGTTACACTCCGGATACGCCAGAAAGTGAATCGGCAGCAGATCAGCTGTATGCGATGTTTGAGTTTGTACTGCCTGATGAACCTGAAGAAACTGAAGATGAAGAGTAAGTGAATCTCAGAATACCTGCCAAGAAAAATATTTTCGCTGTTTTCGTCTCTAATAGCGCAGCTCCGTTTTAGGCTGCTTTTTTCATAAACTTTCGGTTATGTGAAGAAACCAAAGTCCGCTGTATCGCACAGATTACAGCGGACTTTGTATTATTTCAATTTTTTTGTCTTCACCATGCATTCCTTGTCCCAGAATGCAATTCCGTAGATGCGGATTTCCTTGAATCTGTACCGTCTCAGTACAGCGGTATAATCCCGATCTTCGATCTTCGAAAGGGCTTCATCGCACATCTCTTCCATGTTGTCATCCCGGCAGTTCTTGATTTCAATCACGATGCCGTGGCTCTTGTCCAAGGCTTCGATGAGGATATCGTTGCGGCCTTTGCCGGTTTCGCGGTTTGAGGTTACGTTCCAGTCACGGCAGGGAAGGAGCAGGGCCAGCAGGAATCCGTGGTAGAAGGATTCGTAGGTATCATGATAACTGATGCAGTCGATGAGCTGTTCGTCAAGGATGTCTTTAATGCTGTCCGTATCTCCGGATTTGAAAGCTGTGTGAAGTCCGGTCAGCAT
>JAFTYF010000080.1 GCA_017461395.1 Ruminococcus sp. | reverse complement strand
ACTCGTCTGATTTCCTCATCACGGTTTTCCAGACCTAAGTTTATCGCCTGCATCATCAGGTTATCCCAAACACTTGAGTTCGGGAAGCAGCCTGCGTTTTCAATGAGGGCACCGACTCTTACTCTCACACCGGCATCCCTATAATCCTTGCCGAACAGCTTGATTTTTCCCTTGTCGGGTACAAGATGTCCGCAGATCAGTTTTTCAGTCGTAGATTTTCCGCTTCCGTTCTCGCCGATGAAGCCGTAGATTGCTCCAACAGGAACTGTCATATTCAGATTATCTACCGCATACATTCCGTGAAAGCTTTTTGAAAGGCCTCTGATTTCAATAGCGTTCATATTTTAAGTCTCCTTTTCTGTTTTTGTATTACAGCATCGGCGCAAAGATACGCACAATAGCACGAATAATTTTCTGAATGAGGTTTGTTTTGAGCATATCGGGTGTTACCTTAATACTCTTTTCAAAGGTCGCTTCAATATCGCTCTTTAATGTACCTATCGTCTCGCACTTATACATCCACACACCGTTTTCAAAGTGATGGACAAGGCTTCGGTAGTCCAGGTTGATCGTGCCGATCATAGCGTATTCGTCATCGGCAAGATAGGACTTGGCGTGGATAAAGCCGGGTTCGTATTCGTAGATCTGTACACCGGCAGCCATAAGCCTCGGATAAAAGCTCTGTGTCATACCGAACACCAGCTTTTTGTCGGGAATATGGGGAACGATGATTCTTACGTCTACTCCCCTGAGTACCGCATTCTCAATACTCAGGCACAGATCGTTATCAATGATGAGGTAGGGCGTTGTCATATACACATATCGGGTAGCATTATTCAGCATATTCTGAATCACGCTCTTGCCGACTCTGCGTTCGTAAAGCGGATGCGGACCGTCTCCGAAAGGAATAATATAGCCGCTCTCCTTGATTTTGCTCTGCGTCGGGAACAGATCTGCCTTGATTTCAGGCATTTTTCTTACATTAATACCGAAATCTATGAGAAACAGCTTTGTAAGCTCCCATACAGCTTCCCCTTCAAGTCTTATGCCGGTATCCTTCCAATGACCGAATTTTTCAAATTCGTTGATATATTCGTCAGCAAGGTTAATGCCGCCGGTATAGCTCACCTTACCGTCAATGACCGTTATCTTACGGTGACTGCGGTTGTTGAACTCACTGTCGGCGTTACCCCTGAGTCTTGAAAAAGGAGTTGCTTCAATGCCGTATGTTTTCAGTATTTTACAGTAGTCTCCCGGCAAGGTCATCATACAGCCTACGTCATCATAGACGACTTTAACCTCAACACCTGCGGCAGCCTTCCTTTTCAGAATATCCAGTATCGAGTTCCAGAACTTGCCTTCCTCAATAATGAAGTATTCCATATAAATGAACTTTTCTGCTTTTTCAAGGTCTTCCAAAAGTCGTGGATGCATATCCTCACCAAGCGGGAAATATTCCTGCTTGGTATTCGTAAACAGATGCGTTTCCGCAATACTACACAGCATCTTTGCCTGAGAACAGGCTACAGGACTTTCGCTCTGCAGTTCACCTAAAATTTCGCCGTCATCCTTATGATAAGAATTATCCTTCAAGTCCTTCAGCCGCTTGGTAAACTTCTTTTTCAGTATTCTCGAATAGAAAAAGAAGTAGAGCATAAATCCGGCGATTGGGACTACTAAAACCACCAGCAGCCACGGCACCTTATAATCCGGGTTATCGTCAGAGGCGATGATACGAACGACACAGGCAATTTCGGTAATCCAGCAAAGGACATAGAAGTACGGAACATAGTAACACAAGGCGATTACCAGCCCAACAATCGTCAGCACTTCAAGCAGTGTGATGAAAATTGCAATGATATACCGAACAGGGATATAGTTGATTTCCTTTTCAACTCTTATGTTATTCACATCATAATATATTTTCTTCTTCATATCACACCTCCGCAAAGCCGACAATAGCGAGAC
Organism: Ruminococcus sp.; assembly: GCA_017461395.1. Taxonomy (GTDB): domain Bacteria; phylum Bacillota; class Clostridia; order Oscillospirales; family Ruminococcaceae; genus Ruminococcus. The sequence goes on along the minus strand of JAFTYF010000080.1, from coordinate 3,156 downwards.
ACCTTTGCGGTACCTCGCTTATGCCGTTCATCATTATTTCTTACCCTGAGCAAAGTCGATTCTAGCCTGTGCTTCGGCAATTCTTTTGTTTGCAGCAGCGATCTGCTCATCACGTTCCGCCTGCATCTTAGCTTTCATAAATTCAGGATTGCGCATTGCCTTAGCCTCCTCAAACTGCGCCTTGGATTCTGCCTTTACGGCATCAAAATTTGCCTTGTCAACCTCATGCTGTGCCTTAGCGCTCTCCTTCATGTCTGCGAATGCCTTTTTGAAAAATTCTCCCATTGTAATTACTCCTTTTTGATTTTGTCTGATGAAATTTGCTTTTCTTAGTATGCTTTTATTATATAGTCTGTATATTTACAAGTTGTTTTAGAAATGTTTGAGAATTGTTAATCAAACGCTTATTTTCAATTTTCCGGCTTAATAATGATCCCTTTTTTGAATGCTTCTGTATCCTTATCAATATAGTTTTTGATACTGCTTCTATTTTTTTGCTCTTTCCTCTTGACGTTTACTGTCAAAAGGTGTAAAATATAATTGAAACTATATTGGGAGGAATCACCATGTCAAAAAAATTTATTGTTGAAACTTCGGCAAGACACATCCATGTTACTCAGGAACACCTTGAGATTCTCTTTGGTGAGGGTCATCAGCTTACTAAGAAAAAGGATCTTTCTCAGCCCGGTCAGTTTGCCTGCGAGGAAAGAGTTACTATTGTAGGTCCCAAAAAAGAACTTCCGGGCGTTTCTATTCTCGGACCTGTTCGTCCTGCTACACAGGTTGAGCTTTCTGCTACAGATGCTCGTTCTATTGGTATTGCCGCTCCTATCAGAGAGTCCGGCGATGTTGCAGGTTCAGGTGCTTGTAAGGTCGTTGGTCCCTGCGGTGAAATTGAGATTTCTGAGGGCGTTATCGTTGCTAAGCGTCATATCCATCTTACTCCTGCTGACGCTGAGGAGCTTGGCGTTCAGGATAAGGATGTAGTTTGGGTTAAGCTCGATACTGACGGAAGAAGCGCTGTTCTCGGCGATGTTGTCTGTCGTGTATCCGATAAGTTTGCAAGAGCTATGCACATTGATACCGATGAATCCAATGCTGTTTCTGCTCCCCGTGAGCTTTACGGCGAGATTATCAAGCTCTAATCGGTACATAATATCTAAGGGCGCACCTTGTGTGCGCTCTTTTAAATATATACTCAATAAAGTAAGGAGGAAACTATGGCAAAATATACTATGCATTTCTGGTTTGAATGGTTAGGACCTTGTCTGTGGGCTGCTGATGAAGAAACAAAAAAGAAATTCGGATATGATGTTGATTTGGCTATACTGCCTCTTACTGAAGAACTGAAAAATCATCTCATGGAACTTCGAGATGAACATGATGAATCGCTTAACTGGGATTATCCTCCAGATCCTTCTCCATGGACTGCACAACAAAAAGCAGATTTTTTGAAACGAACGGAAGAGGCTTACAAACGTCTGTGCACTGAACTTGGAGAAGATTTTCAGATAATTTACAGCGTCGATGTGCCCGACTAAATTTACCGCAATGGAGAAAATTATGAACGAAAGAAATCTTACTATGCTCGCAGACTTCTACGAGCTTACAATGGCAAACGGATTCCTTGAAAACGACAGAGGAAACGAAATTGCCTACTTCGATATGTTTTTCAGAAGAGTTCCCGATAATGCGGGATATGCTGTTATGGCAGGTGTACAGCAGCTTATAGAATACATCGAGTCGCTCAGCTTCACTGACAGGGATATTGAGTATCTCCGCAGTAAAAAACTTTTCAGCGAAAAGTTTCTGAGCTATCTTGCCGATTTTAAGTTTGAGTGTGATATATGGGCTGTTCCAGAGGGAACTCCTATTTTTCCTAACGAACCTATTATTACTGTCAGAGGTCCTGTGATTCAGGCGCAGTTTATTGAAACCATGATTCTGCTTACCATTAATCATCAGAGCCTTATTGCTACTAAAGCTAATAGAATTGTTACTGCGGCTCAGGGACGTCCTGTTATGGAGTTCGGCTCGAGAAGAGCTCAGGGCTATGACGGAGCTGTCTATGGTGCAAGAGCTGCTTATATCGGCGGCTGTACGGGAACTGCCTGCACTATTTCAGACCGTGATTTCGGAGTGAAAGCTCTCGGAACCATGGCTCATAGCTGGGTACAGCTTTTTCCCACCGAAATTGATGCATTCAGAGCCTATGCCAAGGTTTATCCTGACAGCTGTACCTTCCTTGTAGACACTTATAGTACACTGAAATCAGGCGTTCCGAACGCTATTACCGTTTTTAAGGAGCTTGAAGCTCAGGGACACAAGGGTGTAGGAATCCGAATCGACAGCGGAGATATCGCTTATCTCTCTAAAAAGGCAAGAAAAATGCTCAACGCTGCCGGACTTGACTATATAAAGATCGTTGCATCAAACTCGCTTGATGAGTATCTCATCCGTGACCTCATAGTTCAGGGCGCTGAGATCGACAGCTTCGGCGTCGGAGAACGTCTTGTTACTTCAAAATCTGAACCTGTTTTCGGCGGAGTCTACAAGCTTGTCGCCGTTGAGGAAAACGGACAGATTATTCCTAAAATTAAAATTTCCGAAAATGCCGCGAAAATTACCAATCCGTCACACAAGGAGCTGTGGAGACTCTTTGACAACGCTACCGGAAAGGCTGTTGCCGATGTTATTACTCTTGCTGACGAGGTTATTTATGACTCTCAGCCGTATACCATTTTCGATCCCGAACAGCCTTACAAAAAGACAACTCTTACTGACTTTACTGCTAAAAAGCTCAGAGTCTGCATTTTCACTCAGGGTAAGCGTGTTTATGACTCCCCTTCTATTGAGGAGATAAAGGATTACTGCAAAAATCAGCTCGACCTTATATGGGACGAGGTAAAGCGTTTCGAGAATCCTCATGAATACTATGTCGATTTGTCACTCCCCCTTTGGAAGCTCAAACAGGATATGCTTTCGGAGTTTTACAAATAATCTATACGCAAAGAAATCCCCTTATCGCTATAAGATAAGGGGATTTAACGTTATTTTCCTGATTTAAGATATGGTCTGAGCTTTTTGAGAATTTCATATACCTTTGTTCCGGGTCTGCACTGAGAAGGCTGCTTGTTAACGTACGGTTCCATAATT
>JAFTYF010000079.1 GCA_017461395.1 Ruminococcus sp. | reverse complement strand
AGACATACCTGTAGTATCGGTATTGAGGCGGGTCTGGATAATAGGCGATTTTTCGATGAACTGTGAGTTAGTGGTAATGCTTACAAAGGATCTTGTATTGGAGATACCTCCGATGTCGCCCTCGCTGACCATTTCCAGTATACCGGAGGTGAGATCCTCGGTGTAGCTGTCGGTTGCGGGAGTATACTCGATTGCGAATACACGGGGATTCTGTTCAGCGTCGCTGAGCTGTTCCTCACCGCTTGTCATCTCAAGAGCAGTAGTATCAGCAAGGAGGTTGTTCGGATTAGTTTCCTCTACAACATTGTAGAGCATTTCTATTTCGTATTCAGCGAGAATGCTTTCAATATTTTTGAAGCGGATCTCGTCCTCGACAGGAGCCATAAAGAACGACATAGCGCCGCCTTTTTCAGCGAAAGCACGGAGCTTTTCAGCCTCGTCATTCGAGATATCTGTCTGCGGACCTGCAATAAAGATGATTGCGGTATCCTCAGGAACAGCGTCAACCTCAGCAAGATTCAGCTCAGCAGCCTCATAGTTGTTGGTAGTTCTGAGATACTCGCCGAATTTAGCGTATTCATCATTAATTGATTTTTCACCGTGTCCTGTAAGGAAGTAAATCTTCGGAAGAGAACCGCTTGTAACGATTTTGACAGCGCCTGCGATAAGCTCTTCGCCGGCATAAGCGCTGACGCCGTTATCGTCATAAGGGAAGATAGAAGCAGCGTCAATCTTTTTCATGAGGTCGCCGTGCTTGATAATGATATCTCCCGTACCGATATTAAGAGCATTATCGGGATCAAGCTCGTTGATGAGAGCGGGATCCTCATCCGGAATCACCTCAGTGAGCTTAACGTTATCATACTCTTTCAGTTCATTGAGAGTATGATAGAGCGGCAGATATGACGGATAGTCACGAAGCTCTTTAAGGGTGAATGTAGCATAGATCTGGATCTCCTTATGCTTGTTCTCGCTGATAAGGTCTTTAGTAGTGTCGTCCAGGGTATACATGCTGCTGGGAGTCATATCGAAGCTTTTGTCGTAGTAGCCGAAAATAACATTTATAGGTATAAGAACGACAAGAACGAGAATTGCAAGAATAATTGCAACAACTCCCGAAAGATTGAATTTACGTTTTTTCATTAAGAATTACCCCCTGTTCCAGCGTCTTTTCTCGATAGAGATGATTGTCCAGCCGAGGAAAAGAACCACAGCCGAAACGAAGAAGATGATATCGGAAAGTCTGATAACGCCCTGTGCGAAGTATACGAACTTTGTCTGAGCCGCAAAAGAGTCGAGAACAGACTGAAGTGCAGGATACTGTGAAACGAAAGCTGTTCTTGAGAAATCGTCTACAAAGAGAACAGCGAGCATAGCGACCTCACCGAGAATAGCGGCAATAATGGAGTTTTCGGTGAAGGAGGAAATAAGCATGCCAAGAGCGATACACATAATACCCCAGCAGAAGAATCCGACGTAAGCGCAGACGAGCTGAGACTGAACAACAGCGCCGTTCATAGCGGTAACGATCGGGAAGAGTGATGATCCGACGAGCATGAAAGCAAATACCGTAACGTTTCCGAGAAATTTTGCGATAACGATCTTGAAAACGTTTGCAGGCGAGGTCATCAGAAGAACCTCAGTGCCGAATTTTCTCTCATCGGAAAAAGTTCTCATTGTCATGATCGGAATAAGGAAGATGAAAAAGAGAATAACATTATAGAAGATCTCAGTGAAAGAGAACTGCAGCATACTGGAATCCATATTGGCGATGCTGGTGTTGAGAACGTAGGTGAAAAGGAGCATGAACAGCGCCGTAATTATGTAAGCGAAGGGTGTATAGAAGAACGACTGAAGCTCTTTTTTATAGATTGAAAACATTATGCTTCCTCCTTATCTGCCGCATCGTCGGAGGAATCGGCATCATCCTTCAATTCATCGACGATATCCTGAAGCGAAGAACGCTTAGCGGGCTGATTAATAAGTTCGATAAAGATATTTTCGAGGTTAGGCTTTTCGGTGAAGATTTCGAGGATCTGAATGTTATTGGCAAGAAGAGCTGACATAACGGCAGTTCTGATCTCATCCGCATTGCCTTCGAGAGCGATTCTCATCTCGTAAACGCCGTCGCTTACGGGGTTGATCTCAGCGATTGACTTAACGCCGGGAACAGCTCGTGTAACGGATACGATCTGTTCCTGACGGCCGGCAACTCTGGCATTGAGGAAGAGATTATCCTTGAAGGTGCTCTCAAGATTCTCGATAGTATCAATAGCCTTGATATCGCCCTTATTAATAATGACAACACGGTCACAGACAGCGCTTACCTCACTGAGGATATGCGAGCTGAAGATAACAGAGTGTTCCTTTTTGAGATCTTTGATGATCTGACGTACTTCAGCAACCTGATTCGGGTCGAGACCAACAGTAGGCTCGTCAAGGATAAGGAATTTCGGATTTCCGAGAAGAGCCTGAGCAAATCCGACACGCTGCTTGTAACCCTTGGAAAGATTCTTGATAAGACGGGATTTCATGTCGGTAATTTTCAGAAGCTCCATAACGCGTTCGATCTCAGAAGCGCGCTGACTGCGGGGAACCTTTTTAAGTCCTGCACAGAAAGAAAGGTATTCCTTAACCTTCATATCGGGATAGACAGGCGGGATCTCGGGGAGATAGCCGATATTCTGCTTAGCCTTAGTAGGTTCCTTACTGATATCGGTTCCGAAGATTGTGACTGTGCCGGCTGACATAGGAAGATATCCGGCGATCATGTTCATGGTGGTAGATTTTCCGGCGCCGTTAGGTCCCAGAAAACCCAGAATCTCATTATCATTGATTGTAAAACTTATGTTATTTACAGCACGATTCTTGCCGTAAAACTTGGTCAGATTTTCAATAGTAATCATGAGCTTCTCCTTTCAAAAAGTAATTATATAAAAACGCAAGGCAATTATATACAATAGTATAAACACACACACTAATATTATCTCAAAAAAACATGAACAAATCATTGCTAAATAATTATCGAACTGTTAATTTGATTGCTACGAGGTTGGGTGAAAGAAACGGACTATAGTCATTTTCCAACAAATGTTAAACTGTAAGTGTGAGAAATTCGTGAAAGATTATTGTGAATCAGATGAATCATGAAAAATTTGAGTTCTGAAATTATCTAATTCAAAAAAAATCAATATAGAAACGAATTCTCAACGGAATAAAATGGACAAAGTGTACAAAAAAACCAATGCTAATTGGTGCATTGAGCCGAAATCATATGATTTCTTATAAGAAAATCAATTAAACTGTTGACATTGACCAAAAAGTAGAATATAATTTACTTGAAAATAGTTTGAGGGTTGTGTGATACAGTCGTGAACTGTCACACAGTGTACGAAGTATTTTCGCACACATTTCCGCAGGCTTGTATGTTCCGGCGGAACCATTCTTATTTTTTTATTTTCTATTATTTCAATTAAACTTTACGAGAGGGGTAATTTCTTATGATTAGTAAGAAGAACAAGGCATTGACAGCTGCGGTTCTCGCAGCTACAGTTTCAGTATCAGCACTTCTCCCTACAATGGCAAGTGCTGCTTCAACTGCTACAGAGTACAGCAAAGAAACTGACAGAAGCTATGCTGCATGGTTTGGCTCACTTTACGATGACGTTATCACAAACGGTCAGACAAACGGATACCTCAGTCAGAACGACAATGGTTCTGGTTCATTCGGTATTCCTTACCATGCTGTAGAGACAGTAATCTGTGAGGCTCCTGACTACGGTCACGAGACAACATCAGAGGCTATGTCCTACATTGCATGGGTAGCTGCAATGAGAGATGCTCTCGGCGCAGCAAGCACAAATGACCTTTCCGCTACAAATGATCTTCCCAAGGCTTGGAAAACACTCGAAGCTATGATTCCTGGTTGGTCTGAGGCTGCTGGTACAGATTCAATGAACCTTAAGAGCATCTGGAATCAGCCCAACGGTCTTAAGGCTGATACAGCTCCTGAGCTTGACACTCCTGAGGAGTATCCTACTTCTAACCAGGGCGGCGACGCTAAGAACCCGCTTTATAACGAGTTCAAGTCTGCTTATTCAAGCGACAACGGTTACTACCTTATGCACTGGCTCGCTGACGTAGATGACTGGTATGGCTTCGGCGGTTCCAGAGACAGCCTTTCTGACCAGTCTAAGTGGACAGGCGGAGACTTTGTATTCATCAATACATTCCAGAGAGGACGTCAGGAGTCTTGTTTCGAGACAGTTCCGCATCCTTGTCTCGAGGAACTCAAGTATGGTAATACAAGCGACGGTATCAAGGGTATCTTCAACGGCGTAGGCAACGTTGCTGCACAGTATGCATTTACAAACGCTCCTGACGCTGAGGACCGTGCTATTCAGGCAGTTTACTTTGCAAATCTTTACGGCGTAGGCGACAGCTCAATCACAGCTCTTGCTGGTAAGATGGGTGACCAGCTCCGTAACGACATGTTCGATAAGTACTACAAGAAGATTGGCTGCCAGAACATCTGGGAGGATTCTGCTAATACAGCTAACAGCATCAAGGGTCAGCACTTCCTCAGAGCTTGGTATACAGCTTGGGGCGGCGATATGTCCAGCCAGTATTCATGGGCATGGCAGATCGGATGCTCACACTCACACGAGTTCTATCAGAACCCGCTCGCAGCTTACGCTCTCCTCGCAGACAGCGGTCTCAAGAGCGGCATGAAGAGCACAAACGCTGTTTCTGACTACGAAGAGTCACTCAAGAGACAGGTTGAAATGTACCTCTGGCTCCAGTCAGCTGAAGGCCCGATCGGCGGCGGTTGTACAAACTCACTCAACGGTAGATATGAGACATATCCTACTGGTACATCTACATTCTATGAGATGGCTTATGTTGCTCACCCTGTATACGCTGACCCGGGTTCAAACCACTGGATCGGTAACCAGGTATGGGCTGTACAGCGTCTTGCTGAGCTTTACTACTATGTAAAGACTAACGGCGATAGCCTCGGCATCCAGTGCGGCGGCCTTTCACTTGAGGAAGCTCTCAAAGCTATCCTTGACAGATGGGTTAACTGGTTCATCGAGAATACTAAGTTTGACTATGTAACAGAGGACGGCGATACTCTCGCATACGCTATTCCTTCAACTCTTAACTGGGGCGAAATCGGCGGCGATGACGCTGTATTCGATATGAACAACCAGCCTGCTTCATGGGATGATAATGGTGGTGTTTATGATCCGAATGCTAACGACAACTACCACTGCGAGATCGCTGGTTACGGTATGTCTGACGTTGGTTGTGTATCTTCACTCTGTAATACACTCATTTACTACGCAGCTGCTAATAAGGTTGATGGTTCCTTCGCTAATAACGAGAACGGCAGCTCAGTTGCTGAAAAGGCTCTTTACACAGCTAACAAGCTCCTCAGCACTCAGTGGGATCTCGGACGTGATGAGATCGGTATCTCCTTCACAGAGAACAACGGAAGCCTTAAGAGACTCTTTGAGCAGGAAGTTTGGATTCCTACTAACTACAGAGGAACAATGCCTGACGGTTCTAAGCTTGAGAATGGCGCTACATTTAGCTCTATCCGTGAAAGCTACCAGTACGAAGAGAAGTATCAG
>JAFTYF010000078.1 GCA_017461395.1 Ruminococcus sp. | reverse complement strand
AACATCGGCTCTGTCAAAGGGACTGATGATTATGACCGGAGGTCCCGGAACAGGAAAAACAACGACTCTCAATGCAATAATCTCCATTTTCGAGAAGCAGGGTTTTAACGTAATGCTTGCGGCTCCGACGGGACGTGCGGCAAAGAGAATGTCCGACCTCACGGGCTGTGAAGCAAAGACGATTCATCGTCTGCTGGAGGTGGAGTATAATACAGGCGGCAGGCTCAGATTCAAGCACAATGAGAATAATCCTCTTGACTGCGACGTACTCATAATAGATGAGATGTCCATGGTTGACGTTATGCTTTTCGAGAGTATGCTGAGAGCTGTGCGGCTGGGCTGCAAGCTTATCATGGTCGGGGACAGCGACCAGCTTCCGTCGGTGGGAGCGGGAAATCTCCTACGTGACATCATCGACAGCAGAATGATTACCGTAATCGAGCTGAAAGAGATTTTCAGACAGGCTCGTGAGAGCTGTATCGTAACGAATGCACATAAGATAGTTTCGGGAGAATATCCTGATCTGACGCAGAAAAACAACGACTTCTTCTTCTTTAAGCGTGACGATTACGACAAGGCAGTAAAGCTGATTGTGGAGCTTGCAAAAACGAGACTTCCGAATGCCTACGGTTACTCTCCGACGGAGAATATCCAGATTCTAACGCCCTCACGAAAGGGTACGCTGGGAACGGTTGAGCTTAACAAAATCCTGCAAAAGGAGCTTAATCCTCCCGACGGCTCAAAGCCTGAGCATAAGAGCTATCTGTATACATTCCGTGTGGGCGACAAGGTAATGCAGACGAAAAATAACTACGATATAGTGTGGCGCAGGGACGACGAGCAGGGTACGGGAATCTTCAACGGCGATATCGGCAGGATAGTAAACATCAACAAGCCGGCAATGACAGCTGTAATTGAATTTGACGGCAGAGTGGCTTCGTATCCTTTTGAACTGCTTGCACAGGTGGAGCTTGCCTATGCGATAACAGTTCACAAGAGTCAGGGCTGCGAGTTTGACGCGGTGATTATGCCGATTCTCGGAGGCTTCGAGAAGCTTTACTACAGGAATCTTCTGTACACTGCCGTTACCAGAGCGAAAAAGCTTCTGATACTGATTGGCTCGGAGGCTAAAATAAACAGCATGGTTGACAACAACCGCAGGACAAGACGTTATACCTGTCTGAGGAGTATGCTTGCGGAAACAGGAAAAAGCAGAAACGATTTGTTTGAGAATCTGCTGATAAGTGAAGATAGAGAAAGAGAGGATACGGAAAATGGCTAATACTGATATCGGAATAGATTTAGGCACTTCCAATATAAGAATGACAATGGGCAATAAGGGAGTGGTTCTCAGCGAGCCGTCCGTTATTGCGTACAATACAAGAACAGACAGAATCCTTGCGGTCGGCAAGGAGGCTTACGAGATGATAGGCAAGAATCCAGAGTATATAGCTGTAGTCAAGCCCATAAGCGACGGAGTAATTTCCGACGACGACCTTGCTCACAGTATGATTCGTGAGTTTATATTAAAGGTAACGGGACATCAGCTTCTGAAGCCGAGAATAGTTATATGCGTACCGTCGTTCATCACGGAAATCGAGAGCAGAGCTGTTGTTGAGGCGGCAAGAAGCGCAGGCTCACGTCAGGTTTACCTCATTCAGGAGCCTATTGCCGCTATGATTGGCGCAGGAGTAAATATCAGCAAGGCAAGAGGTCATATGATAGTAGATATCGGCGGAGGAACTACCGATGTCGCAATTGTTTCAATGAACGGAGTTGTAACCTCCCACTCGATCAAGACTGCCGGAAATACGATCGACAGGTCGATTATCAAGTACATACAGAATAAGTACAAGCTCCTTATCGGCGAAAGAACTGCCGAGCGTGTCAAAATCGAGCTGTGCAATCTCTATGACCCCAGCGATGAGACGACTGTTCCTGTCAAGGGAAGAAGCCTGCTTAAAGGACTTCCGGCTCAGATAGATTTCAGCGAAACAGAGCTTTTTGAGGCTATCGAGGACGATACCTTTGCAATAATGGAGGCGATCAGAAAGGTTCTCGAAGACGCTCCGCCTGAGCTGGTGGGTGATATCTATGACAATGGTCTGATTCTTACCGGCGGAGGTTCACTGCTCGGCGGACTGACTCAGCTTATCAAGCGAACTCTCGGAATCAACTGCAATATCGCCAAGGACGCTATTAACTGCGTTGCCAAGGGAACGGGAATGGCTTTCGATAAGACGACTACGCTCCTCGACGGCTTCGAGCATGCGCCTGTCAGTCAGTATAAATAATTGGATGAATCGCAGCGGATTTTTCTGCTGCGATTTTTTTAGATAAAAACAGGAAACTTTTTGGATTCTGCGTCATATAATAGGGTGTAACAAATTTTTTTTGGGCGGAAACAACGCAATACAGGCGAAAAGTCAACTCTCAAAAAATTTTTTTAGAAAATTTCAAAAAAGGGGTTGACAAATCGAAAACACTGTGCTATAATAATTAAGTCGTCAGGGAACGACGACAGAAAATAATGAATGGGAGCTTAGCTCAGCTGGGAGAGCATCTGCCTTACAAGCAGAGGGTCACAGGTTCGAGCCCTGTAGTTCCCACCATTATTGGCCCGGTAGTTCAGTTGGTTAGAACGCTAGCCTGTCACGCTAGAGGTCGTGAGTTCGAGCCTCATCCGGGTCGCCAATGCGGATTTAGCTCATCTGGTAGAGCGCCACCTTGCCAAGGTGGAGGTAGCGAGTTCGAGCCTCGTAATCCGCTCCAAAACGGCGCTATAGCCAAGTGGTAAGGCGTGGGTCTGCAACACCCTGATCCCCAGTTCAAATCTGGGTGGCGCCTCCAATAATTGGAGATATCCAAGTGTGAAAAGTCCGATTTATCGGGCTTTTTTGCTATATACAAATATATTGACGGAGTTGAAAATAATGCTGTTAAGAGAGCTTCAGGACAGAATTTACACAGATTTATTCAGGAATGCGGTAGTATTCGTAAATGATTCGATAGCGCATTTCAATAAGGGAATGAGTGAGTACGATAACCGTATATTGGCAGTTATCGAGCTTCAGATGGCGCTCGAGATAGCAATTAAGTCCTGCATAATCAAAGATTATGGAATAAGAGTTATTTTTGAAAAAGTGGCTCCTGATTGCTCTGATGAACAGCTGTTTGAGGATTATAAAAACAACAGGCTTCGTGTGCGGGAGTTTGACGGGCTGAAAAATTATCTGAAAGGCAAACGTGAGTACAGTGAAAAGCTTTCGGAAGAGTTTGTGTATATGGAAAAGTTTCAGAATTACCGCAACAAGCTTGTTCACTTCAATTATAACTTCTCGGATGAGCAGCTGAAACAGCTGGAGACGGACTATATCCGTGTACTGGTGCATATTCTCCATGTTCTGATGAGCAGTGATGTTTCAGACGAGGAGTACCGCGAGTATATGTATGAGCATATCGAAATGGAGGAGTACAAAAAGCTCCTGTCGAACCGCAGATTCAACATAGCACTCTATGAAAAGCTTGAAGATGAATACAGCGAGATGTATTTCTGCCCGATATGTTCTCGTCGTCTGGTGACTCCGTATATGAGGTGTCTGGGCTGTCTGGGGGATCTGGGAATTACACTGGACATGAACGACGACCCGAGCTTCGGTTTTGTTGAGTGCCAATACTGCGGAACTAATACAGTTGTATATGACAAGGCTAACATTGATATCAACACGACTCTCCGTGGACTGTGCCTGAGGTGTGAGGAAGATACCACAGTATATAAATGTCCGAAATGCGGAAGCGTCACTAATCTCGAGGCATTCGATTCCGAGAAATGCCGGTTTGATTACTGTGCTTTTGAGGATTAAATATAACAAAAAACTCCCTGTACTCTTGTACAGGGAGTAAAAAAATGGTGAGACATGAGGGATTCGAACCCTCGACCCTACGCTTAAAAGGCGTATGCTCTACCGACTGAGCTAATGTCTCATAACAAATCTATTATATCAAAATAATTCAGGTTTGTCAAGCGAAATTAAAAAAAATCCGAAAATGTACGGTTATGATATTATTGCACGAATTTTACAGGCGAAATTTGTGATTTTATACAATTTTAGGATTCAGCGAAAATTACTCTTGACAAACTCGAGTGTGTGTGATATAATAGTTAAGTCGTAAGGCGATGTGCCTGTAGCTCAGCTGGATAGAGTGACTGGCTACGAACCAGTAGGTCAGGGGTTCGAATCCCTTCAGGCACGCCATTTAGGTGAACCAATTTAGATCACCAGTACAAAAAGCCCGATTATTTGGGCTTTTTTGCTATCCAAACGCCAAAATTTTTCAGGGTGAAACCGTGGATGTTTTTTATGGAAAAACGCTATGAAACAGGATTCGAACTTACGCTATTGAGGATTTCAGCACTTTTTGAGAGATTTTCGATCCCACTTCAAAGTAATTCCATGAGTGAATGCCGCAAAAATAATATACAAACTTTGATGCCGATTTTATTGGTTTCTCACAAACTTCTCTGAGAAGCGAATAAGGTCGGCTTTTCCTATTTTCAGAGAAAATGAGCCGACACACGAACACATTAGGGGCGAAACGGAAGATGTGGATATGACGATGTAAAGCGATTGAGGTTGCAGGTTTCTTTTTGAGATCTGTAACCTCATTTATATTGAAAATTGCGGTGGTATGTGGTATAATATAGGAAATTGCATGGTGAGGAAAATTGGAATTTAAGGTGTAATTATGTTTGAAATAACTTTAGCGGATATTAGAAGAATTGCAAATGAATATCATATTGATGAATGCCCTACAGCTTTTTATGAACTACAGCGATATAACTACGATGAAGAAAATAAGGATTCAAAGGAAGTACGACTCATTATCAAAGTGGTTTTTGAAAAGCGTTCTCCTGTCGTTATCCGATTCAAAAACGAACAGTATGTAACAAAGGAACATATTGAAGCACAGTGCTGTTTTGCTGTTCAATTGTCAAAGGGTGAAATCAAAACGCCATATATATATCATATAAACGGTCATTATGCAAACGACTATCACATTAATGGGTATGATGTTATTGTTACAATAGAAGATTTTTGTGACGGAGAAGTGACAGCAGTTGACGAGAATATCGCTCGTATAACAGGCAAACTGCTTGCACAGATGCACAATGTTTCGGAGAGAATGAATCTACATGTATATGATAAAGTGATGTTTAATCCGCTTTTACAAAATGATTTATTCGACATATCTGTATTTTCTGAAAATAAAGAAATATTGAGAGCGATCGAACCTTCCCTCTACGATGAAATTGAATCAATAACAGATAGTCATTTGAGAAAAATAGCAACATTTAAGAAAGAAACTCAATATGCCGTACAGGGAGATATAAGCCTTTGTAACCTATATATTACAGCCACTGGTGAAATGGGTGTTTTTGATTATAACAACAGCGGTGATAATGTATTGTTCTATGATGCGATCATGCAGGCTGTTTTTGAATCAAGGCTTATGGATTATAAGGATGATTATCCCGAAAGAGAACAGAATATTTTGTTTGCGTTTCTGAATGGATACAATAGTGTACGTTCCTTTACAGATCAGCAAAAGGAAGTGTATCCTTATTTGTGTGCAGTTATATCTGCCTATTGGTTAGGCGATATGAGCTATGATGAGGGAAATTTGAAAAGTCTTATAGAAAAGAAACAAACAGATGATATTCGTTTGTTCATGAATACTATGCGTGATCACCTTATTACTTTAAAAGAATTCCCATTGTTCAACTGAATACCTGTACATAGCCGCCTGTGACGAACAATCACAGACGGCTTTTCTTATACCCAAAAACAAGAAAGGAGTAAATGAGAATGATAAGATATTTCGAGGCTTTCGCAGGTCTCGGCGCATTTCGTTCGGCTTTTGAGAAGGTCGGCGGTTTC
>JAFTYF010000077.1 GCA_017461395.1 Ruminococcus sp. | reverse complement strand
CTTTTACAAGAAACTTCATTACTTTTTTCCATGTTCCTTTCTGCTTCGCACGACTGTAAAATTTATATACAGTTGAATAAGCGGGTAGTCATGTGACAATGCTCTCCACTGGCATCCCGTTTTGGCTACAGACATAACTGCTTCCACAAGATTTCTTTTGTGGTACTTACTTTTATTCCCTTACAGGAAAAATCCCGCTATCTTTTCTCATTACACATCAGTTAAATCACTCGGGTAATTGGTTCTTTTATATTCGATTTTCATATCTCTATTTTATCATATTTTTTCTATGAGAACAAGTTCTAAGATTTTAGACATCATTATCCCTCCCCTTTTTTCACAAAGCTTCCATTTTTACCTATCAGCTTTAATAAAAAATAATGTTTTTTTATGCTTCTTCGGAAGGTTGACTTTTCTCCCATATCTGATATAATATAGAGTAGCTTTTAAAAAGGAGATGTTTATTTTGAATGAAAGACACATGATTCTGCTGGAGAAAGCAGCCGCTGAAACAACAGCTGCGGAAACCTCTTCGGAATCGGCAGCTGAGGTGATCAACGAAGGCGTGGATAAAGCTTCGGGAATTATCTCAACTATGGGAAGCCGTATCATGGACGCTCTGCCGTCGCTGATTTTTGCTGTTATAATGCTGATTATCGGAATAGTTGCGGCTCGCATTATATCGTATTTCATATCAAAGGCGTTCAGACGTTCAAGGCTTGATAAGGCGGCTCAGGGATTTCTTGTTTCACTGATCAGAATCACGCTTTACATAATCGTTCTGATGATGGCTCTGACAATGCTCAACGTTCCTATGTCATCAATTATTACTGTATTTGGTGCAGCCGGACTTGCTGTCAGCCTTGCGCTCCAGAATTGTCTGTCCAATTTATGCGGAGGCTTCATTATTCTATTCTCCAAGCCTTTTTCAGCAGGAGATACTATTGAGATCGACGGTTCTGTCGGAGTTGTAAAATCTATCAGCATTCTTTACACTAAGATCGTAACTCCTGACAATAAATCGGTTCTGATCCCTAATGGTAAGGTTTCGGACGCAAAAATTGTAAACTACACCGAAAGCCCCACACGCCGTGCAGATATGCGTTTCGATATCAGCTACGACGCTGATTATTCCAAGGCAAGAAATCTTATTCTCGCAATTATCGAGAGGGATGAACTTATCCTCTCAGATCCTGAACCTATCGTGCGAATGGCAGCACACAATGAAAGCTCTGTTTCTATTGATGTTCTCGTATGGGCAAAAAATGACGATTACAGTGTTGTTAAATATAATCTCAATGAGAGTGTCAAAGCTGCTTTTGATAAAAATAATATCGAGATTCCCTATAACAAGCTTGATATCAGCATAAAGGAATAATTATCTATGTACGAACAGGAGACATACAATGATTTTCCGGTCGAGGACTTTTGTCATGAGAGGCACTCTTCCGGAAGAAGAAAAAAGAGAAAGAAAAAGAAATTACGCTGGTTTATGTTTTTTCTGGCACTGATAATTTTTATCTGGTGGTTCAATAACTTCACTATTACAACTCCTGAGTTCACTGTGCGCTCGGATAAAATCACTCAGAGCTTCAGAATAGCAGTAATAAGCGATCTTCATGCGGACCGCCCTACAGTGAGTAATGAAAAAATCGTCAGCAAAATTCAGCAGACAGATCCTGACCTTGTATTCATGCTTGGTGATATGTATTCCCGTGACAGTGAATGGGATGAAATGGAAATTCCGATAGAACTGGTTTCCATGCTGAGGGATGAGAATTATCCCGTATATTTTGTCCCCGGAGAACACGATACATCTGAACGCTATATCGCCGAAATGGAAAATGCAGGTGCACACGTTATGAGTTATAAGGGCGAGATCATCAATCTGAAAGGAAATAATATCCAGATTATCGGCATTGATAACGTTTACTTCTCCCCTACCTTTGACCTCAACAATGCTTTCTCCCTGGCTCAGGGATGCTTCACTATCCTCATGGCGCATATTCCGAACTACGAAAGCTATGCCAGCTTCGGAGCAGATCTTACAATATGCGGTGACTCCCACGGAGGTATTATCCAGCTTCCGTTTGATATGGGACCTGCTTACTACGGTCAGACAGGAGAGTGGTTTCCGGAGCTTACAGGCTATCGTGCGGATATATATGACAAAGGACTGTTTCCGTATGATGGAGGTACTATGTTCATTACCTCGGGAATCGGAGCTTATCCGATTCCTGCACGCTTCAATAATCGGCCGGAGATTGCGGTTATTGATATTGAGCCTGCATAAGTAAATACTTTAATTAAGAAGCAGGGACTGATTGTACAGTTCCTGCTTTTTTGCTTCTTCCTCTTAATGCATGGAGAAATACAAATGGTTTGGAATCTACAGAAAATATCAGGCTGTCGGGGATGCCAGCCTCTTCAATAATCATGTTCAATATTTCAGCGGACAAAATTGAGTTCTATGTGAAAAATATGGTATTGCTTGACATTGGAAGAGAAAAGATATATAATGTTTTAAGGCAATAATCGCCCTCACCGTAAAAGGAGGAACAAATGATCAAGAAAACAATAATTAAAATCAGTGCAGCTGCTGCGATGATCTGCGGTATGTGCACGGCGGGAATGAATGCAGGCGCAGCTACAATCGAAGAAGTGGCAGAGACAGCAAGACGACTCGGATTTCCTGAAAGCGTTGTTCAACAGGGCATGAATGAATACTACGCTGACCCAGATTTATATACACCAGATGTTCTGGATGATGCAATAGATTACCTTTATTCTTATGAGGCTGAGATAAAGGCTCAGCTAGGAATCACTGGCAGTCCGGCAAATCCTGAGACAACGACGCAGGAGCAGAAGGTCACTGAGCCGACAAGCTCCGGACAAACCGAAACTCCTTCGCAGAACACATCCCAGACTCAGGGAAATACGGGTATAACAGCTCCAACAGAGCAGAACAGCTCCAATACGGCAGGAGTACCCAACGAGCCGGATGAAAAGGAATTTATTAATATGACCCTTGATGAGAAGCGTGAATACATAAGTACTCTCACTCCTGAGGAGCAGCAGAAGTTCTTTAACACGCTTACCGCTGAGGAGCTTAAAAGCATTGTAAAGCAGCTCCCTACTGACGATAAGGCAGAGGTTATTGATACCTTTGTTAAGGCAGGAGACGCCATGGGAATCAAGATAACTGTTGAAGAGATCTCGGATGAAAACATTTCCATGTCCATGAGAAATAACAATGGAGAGCTTATCGACGTAGCCTCTGTCGGAATGATTATTGAGGATACAGGCTACGATTACAGTAATCTCTTTGCACTTTCCGGAGCATTTATTCTTGCTGCTGCATGCGGCTTATGGCTCGTACTGAGAAAATGCTTCCGCAGAGAAGAGACAGGAGCTGAAAAATGAAAAATGTAAAAGAAAAGAACAATGCGCTTTTGCTTGTCCTGACGCCTGTGATAATACTCCTTCTCTGCGTGGGAATACTGATTGTTGCGCTGATCAAACCGTATAATAAAATGTCAGTATATCTCAATCTTGCCTTTATGGATGAATTCAAGACAAATCCCGGAGATGAAACAAACGGTCTTGTTATCGTTGATGGGAATATCAAGACCGATTACAGCGGCGAAACACAAACTGAAGGTGAACTGATCATCCCCTCTTTCGGAGAACAATATGCTGTTCTTCAAAGCAGCGGATTTGAACTCAGCGTTCCTGTATACTGGGGAAGTACATCTGAGCTCCTTGAAAGAGGTGCATGTCAGGCTACATACTCCAAGCTTGCCGGAGCTGCCGGAAATACTGTAATCAGCGCTCATGAGGATACATTTTTTGCTGACCTTGATGTCCTGAAGGAAGGCGATACGGTTACACTTTATACTAACTATGGTGAGTTCGTATATACTGTCAGCAGCCTTATCAGCTTCAATAAAAATGACAACAGGTATGTAAATCCTACGAACGACGAGTGTCTGACGCTGTATACCTGCAAAAAGGATATTCTTGGTTCTTCCGATGAGCGAATCGGTGTGATCTGCAAGCTGACCGAAAAGAAGTTTTATGTAATGACTGAGGAGGGAACGGAGAATTGAAAAACGTAAAAACCTATATTCCGAGTCTGCTCCTGTCGATACTTCTTGTATTTTCTATGCTGGGAATTTCGGGTTTGCTTGTAGTCAGAAGCTTTGCGGATTCTGATAAGCTGACCGGACTTGCCGAAGAAAATAAAATCGTTTCCACCATTCAGTCTGAGCTGGAAAGCTATTTCAGCAATAAATATAATGAGACTGGCGTTCCGGCTGAGGTATATACTGCTGCACTGACGGATGAATATATAGAAAAAATAGTCGGTCTTAATATCAATGCAGGCTTTGAGCGTCTGGATTCAGGAAAATTCGACAATCTTACCGGCAGAGAAAATCCTGAGCTTGAAGAAAGTATCAGCATCTTCTTCAACGATTACGCCGACAGCATAGGATATGTAAAGGATGATAAGTACGAAGAAAAGCTCCAGAAAACTATTGATTCTGCCTACAGCGTGATTACCGATTACTGCGATATATATAAATTCAGAATGATGAACAGCGAGGGAATTCTTGCCAAGGCGTCGAAAATTTATACACGTCTTGATATGATAATCCTGGCAGTAGCAGGAGCAACTGTACTGCTGATAGTTCTTCTTCTGCTTATTAATATCAAATCAAAGCTTCTGGTTAAATACTGGGTAGGAATAAGCGCTCTTGTTTCGGGAGTCATTGGTATTTCACCCTGCATTTATCTGAATGCCAGCAGGTTCTTTGATGCATTTGTAATCAAGCAGCCGCAGATTTTCAAATCCTTCACGGGTCTGTTGTACGGCGCAGTGAATTCGTTTATGATCAATCAGATCATTCTTGCAGCTGCGGGAATTTTGCTGATTGTGCTTTTTGCAGTGATTTCTAAAAAAATTAAAACGTCATAACAAAAGGCTGTCCTTATCAGGACAGCCTGAAATTTTATTTGTTCAGATCAGATATTTTCAAATGCCTGTCTGAGGTCATCAAGGATATCGTTGACATTCTCAAGACCCACAGAAAGACGGATCATACCTCCGTTGATTCCGGCTGCAACGAGCTGCTCGTCGGTGAGCTGACGGTGAGTTGCGCTTGCAGGATGAAGTACACAAGTACGGATATCCGCAACATGAACCTCATTTGAAGCAAGTTTAAGAGAATCCATAAACTTGACAGCTGTATTTCTTCCGCCCTTGATAACAAAAGAAATAACGCCGCTGCATCCGTCAGGCATGTATTTCTGAGCGAGTTCATAGTATCTGTTGCTCTTGAGACCGGGATAATTAACAGATTCAACCTTGTCATTGTTCTCAAGATATTCAGAAACTATTTTCGCATTCTCACAGTACTGCTTCATACGAAGCGGGAGAGTCTCAAGACCAAGGTTGAGGTAGAAAGCGGACTGAGCAGCAGGATAGCAGCCAAAATCACGCATAAGCTGCATTCTTGCCTTAACTATGTAAGCCGCTTTGCCATATGCCTGAGTGTAAATAATGCCATGGTAGCTTTCATCAGGTTCGGTAAACTCGGGGAACTTGCCGTTAGTCCAGTCAAAAGTACCTGCATCAACAATAACGCCGCCGACCTGAACAGCATGACCGTCCATATATTTAGAAGTAGAGTGAACGACGATGTCAGCACCATGCTGAATGGGCTTACAGAGGACAGGTGTAGGAAATGTATTGTCAATGATAAGCGGAATATTATTGCTGTGAGCCAGCTCTGCAAATTTTTCGATGTCGAGAACTGTAAGAGCAGGGTTTGCAATTGTTTCGCCGAACACAGCTTTAGTATTGGGCTTTACCGCCTTCTGGAGCTCTTCAAGAGAAGCGTCAGGGTCAACGAAAATACACTCAATGCCGAGTCTCTGGAAAGTAACCGCAAAAAGATTGATCGTACCGCCATAGATAGCCGAAGAAGCAATGATGCTGTCGCCTGCCTTGCAGATATTCAGGACAGAACACAAAGAGGCCGCCTGACCGCTGGAGGTACACATAGCACCGATACCGCCTTCAAGAGCAGCGATTTTCTCCTCAACAGCCATAACTGTGGGATTTTCAAAGCGTGAATAAATCAGGCTTTTGGTAGGGTCGTCAAAAACAGCGGCAACGTCGTCTGTAGAATCATAGACATATGTTGTGCTCTGAACAATAGGAATGACTCTGGGTTCAGTATTCTTAGGTGAATAGCCTGCATGCAGGCACTGAGTTTCAATATTCATTCAAAATTCCTCCAAATCAAAATTAGAATTATTTATATTATATCATAAATTCAATAATAGTCAAGAGCATTCATTGATTTGGAAAAGCATATCCTACACAATTTTTCTATAGATTTTCATAGATTCAGGATATACTTTCTGAAAGCCGCAGGCTGTATTTTCTGAATTTAGGCGAGAAAAATTCGATAACTGCACAGTACTTGTCAACAAAACAAATAACATAGCTCTCCCTGTATTTCGGGAGTTTCAGCGTAACCGGCCACATATGTTTTTCGATGATATCCCGTTCCATGTCAGTGATATTGATCAGCTTTGAGGCATTTTCAGCAGCGATAAATGAATGAAGTCTGCTGTGTGAGACTTGTCCCTTGGCACGAATGCTGTTATATGCCTTCCGATCATAGAAAAACAGGTCGTGGAGCAGTCCTGCTCTGGCAGCGGAATGAGCGTTAAGGTTAAGCTTCTTACAGACTATGTAGCTGTAATATGATACATTCAGACAATGCTGAAATCGTGTGGTAGAAATGTGATGGGTAATATTTTTGAGCTGTCCGAGTTCCTCTTTGTCGATAATATCTTTTACATGGCTGAAATATCCGATGTTTGCAAGCTCCTTTCCGGAGCCTATGGCTTTAAGCATAAAACACATCCTTTGATCAGTATAAAATTTGCGGCATAATGCCGACAGGAATATTATACACAAGCAAAAAGGAAAAATCAATGGAAATAAATCCCTTGCTACTTATCGGAAAAATCTGCATCGGATTTTTCTGACGAATCAGACTTATTTTCAAGCTTCTTGTCGAAGTATTTATTCTTAATGAAGTATCCTGCGATGGCAAGTGCAATTACAACAAG
>JAFTYF010000076.1 GCA_017461395.1 Ruminococcus sp. | reverse complement strand
CTACAACAACTACTACTACAACAACAACTACTACAACAACCACTACAACAACAACCACTACAACAACCACTACAACAACCACTACAACAACTACTACTACTACAACCACTACAACAACGACAACTACCACAACAACTACAACGACTACCACAACTACTACAACTACAACTGTTACAGTTCCTGTAGTTACAACAACAACTACAACCACTGTAATTACTACAACTACAACAGAGCAGATTACTACAACGACAACCACTACAGCTGCAACTACAACTACAGTTGAAGTTATCACAACAACAACTACAACAACTGCTGATGCAGAGACAGGCAACAGAATCGTTCTTACAGACATATCTTACGAAGAGTCCTACTCGCTCGCAGATTATGATTACGGTTCAGTTAAGGAAATCATCCTCCAGCTTGACGGAGATGTAGGATACGGATTCGGCGGATGCGTAATGCTTGGTAACTGGGCAGCTCAGCACTCTTACAGTGCATCTGACCTCAGCGCTGACAATACAATCACAATTTCCGTTACAAATCCTCAGTCTGCAATTAAGATCTTCAATTACTGGGGCAACATGAATCTCGAGAGTGTAACACTGGTTCTCGAATAAACGAAAGTAAAACCGGAATAAAGAATCGTTCAGTCTCCCTGTTTAAAACAGGGAGACTTTTCGTATTTATGGATTGATTAAGGTGTAAAAGCATATCGTCGAAATCGGATATATCGAAAGAAATTTTATCTGGAATTTGTGAAAAGAGTTGACATTGTAAGAAAATTGTGGTATAATGAAAATACATAAAAATACATATGATGAGGTACAGAATTTGAGGGGTAGGTGCAAATCTATGAATAATAATAGAATAAAAAGAGTGATAAGCTCAATCATGGCATTAGCAGCGATTCAGAGTATGACGTTTGTACAGGCAGGTGCTGTCGAAGCTAAGCGCAGCAACGCTGTTTCCTATGTGTCGAGTGCAGCAGCTTCTGAAGCAAAGGCGTCTCGTTTGAATACGCCGGTCAACATTAAGGATACTATCAGTATCAGCAATTGTACAAGTGTTCCGTCATCTCTTGCAAAGGGTAAGGGAGTTACAGTAAAAGGAACAATAACATCCGCTTCCTCCGATATTACAGGAGTGACTGTAGGCGTATATGATGAAAGCGGCAAAATGGTGACGGGAAAAATTGTTTATCCTAATACCAGAACGTTCAATCTCAGCGCACTTGATGAATATATCCTTTTTAATAAACTCGACGCAGGTACATACAATTTTAAGGTTTATGCATCAAATGCTACCGTGTCAGGAATGCTCCTTTCAAATCAGAAATTCACTGTCAAGGGAATTTCTTCTGAGCTTGTAAAGGATACTATCTCAATCAGCGGCGGAACCGAGGTTCCGGCAAAGCTTGCCAAGGGCGAAGGACTTATTGTAAAAGGCGTAGTAAAATCCGTAACCTCTAACATAAATGAGCTTACAGTTGGTGTCTTTGATGCAAACGGTTCTATGATCACCGGAAAGACTGTCAATCCTGCTGTGAATTCATATAACATAAATAAGCTGGACAAGTACGTTCTCTTTGACGGACTGAACGACGGTTCATATTCTTACAAGGTTATAGCTTCAAATTCCAGTGTAAGCGATATGGTTCTTGTTGAAAAGAAATTCACAGTCGGCACTGCTTCTTCACCTTCACAGACAGAGGATACTATGTCTATCAGCGGAGGAACTGCTATGCCCTCCAGTATCAAGAAGGGAACTCCTGTGGTTGTTAAGGGAACTGTAAAATCTGTTTCGTCAAAAATTACTGCGCTTACAGTAGGTGTATATAACGTAAACGGAACTCTCATTCACGGAAAGACCGTTTATCCTAATGCAATGTCATATAATGTTAACCGCCTCGATGCTGCAATCAATTTTGACAGCCTTGATGCAGGAACATATTACTATAAAGTAACAGCTTCAAACGGCAGCGTAAAGGACAGCGTACTTGTTAATCAGAAATTTACTGTTACTGCAGCTTCGTCCTCAGGACAGGCTAACGACACTCTGTCAATCAGCAGCGGAACTGTAGTTCCGGAAAAGGTTTCAAGAGGCAGAGGAGTAATTGTAAAGGGAACAGTCAAGTCAGTTTCTTCCGAGATTACTGAGCTTACCGTCGGCGTTTATAACGAAAGCGGAAAGATTTTAACAGGTAAGACTGTAAATCCTAATGCAAAGTCATATAATCTTGGCAAGCTGGATGCATTCGTTCTTTTCGATAGCCTTGATGATGGTACATACTACTATAAGGTTATTGCTTCAAATGCAGGCGCAGCTGATACAGTTCTGACAAATCAGAAATTTACTGTCGGCAGTGGAGTTTCATCATCTCCGGCTCAGGATACTCTCAGCGTAAGCAACGGCACAACGGTTCCGGCAAGCATTGTAAAGGGTTATGGCGTAATCGTAAAGGGAACAGCTAAGTCTGCTTCGTCTCAGATCAGCGAGCTTACGGTTGGTATTTATGATAAGGACGGCAAGATGATGTCCGGAAGAACAGTTAATCCGAATGCTAAGTCCTACAATCTCAATAAGCTTGACAGCTACGTTCTCTTCAGTGATCTCGACGACGGTGAGTACTATTACAAGGTAATTGCTTCAAATGCAGCCGCAAGTGACAGCGTTCTGGTAAACCAGAAATTCTCTGTAGGCAATTTCTCAATTGATGTAGAGGATAAAGATGTCATGACGATCAGCTGCGGTACAAATCTGTCAGATATAAAGAAGGGTTCCAGCGTTACAGTAAAGGGTACAGTTAAGTCTGAAAGCTCGGCAATCATCAGCCTCACAGCAGGTGTATATGATGAAAACGGCAGTCTTTTGACTGGTAGAAGAGTTTATCCCTACACAGCGTCATACAATCTCAGTTTTCTCGACAATGACGTAAAATTCCATCTTCTTCCTGAGGGAACCTACCATTATCGTGTAATAGCTACCAATGATACAAACTGCAACGTGATTCTCACGAATCAGGAATTTGAAGTTAAGTAAAACAATATAAAACAGCCGTATTCTCCGAAAAAGAGAATACGGCTGTTTTATATATCAGAATAGTGTTATAAATCGTCTAAGCTTCATCAGTGAAAAGGCTTTCAGGAAGTGCTGAAATAATGCCTGCGAGATACTTCTGAACGGCAAGAGAATCAAGGTTGCTGAGACCATCGCCCTGCTGGTATACATCCGCAACCTCCGCACCGTAGACATAAAGCGGATACTGTGATGGATTCGTTACATGCATCATGATCTTTACCGCGTCAGTAATCGTAACATCAGCGTCAAGATTCGCGTCACCGAGCTTTAAATCCGAGCCTCCATCAATATAAGCGAAGGATATAACATCGTCATTGCCGAAGTCCTGATAAAAATCAGAATTATAAATAGTAAGAACGGTTCTCAAGAGGTCGTAAGCGTCAAAATTCTCAGCATAAGGTGCATAGCAGTAGACTTCTCCGTCTGTAAAGCCGGAGCTGAATGAATAAAACATGTAGTTGCCATGGGTTTCTTCGGTAAATCCATAGTATTCCGGAGACATTGAATACATGTCACTTTCAGTCAGATCAGTTGGATTTGGATTCACAAAGCTGAATGTGCAGCCGTATTCTATTGAACCATAATTAATTTCCATATTTGTCCTAGCGATAAAATCATATTTAATAATTCCATCGCTAACGGAAGTTTCCCTGAATTCTTTTCCTACCGCTTCGCAGTATGCCTTGTACTCACTGAGAACCGCATCATCGGAAAGTGATGTAAAATAGTCCCAGTTTTTTAAAACATCTTCTTCAGCTTCAGCATAGGACGTAAATGTTAATGTTGAGGCAAAGGCGATAGCTGTTGTGATCGTTAATAGCTTTTTATTCATGATGATTCCTCCTTTGAAAAATAGATAATTTTGCTGGCAAAGTTTGATTAATGATGATGTATTGAACGGAGCTGCTGCTATAGTTATATTATAGCATACGCAATATAAATTGTCAATAGAAAAAACAATTTTGTATCTTATCATAAATTCAATACAAATCAATTGTTACACTTGTACAAACCTAAACTGATGTACGATATTTGTTTCAGAGAATTTTGACTTTTCTCATTATTTATGGTATAATAAAGTTTTAATGTATAACAATCCGGAGAGTGAAAAATGATGTCTGAAAATAAAATGAAATGGACAGGAGCATGGGGGAATGCGATTTCCATAACAGAGCGCCGTCCCGAAAACTACGCAAAAAATCTGACGCTGAGATATCCTGTGAAAATGATGCTGAGCGGACAAGCTCTGAGAATAACGCTCGACAACTTCTGCGGAAGCGAGGCTGTAACAGTCACAAGCGCGTCAATAGCGTTTTCCGACGGAAATGACGCAATAAAGGCTGATTCCATGAAGAATGTGACTTTCGGAGGGTGTGGAAGCGTTACGATTCCTGCGGGAGAAAGAATCACAAGCGATCCGATAGAATTTGATGTCAGATGCGGAGATGATATAGCAGTCAGCCTTTACCTTGCTGATTTTACGGAAATGCGTTCGGGAGTTCTGATAACGGGACCTCTTTCAAAGGGATATTTTGCAATCGGCAATCAGACAGCGGAGACAATGCTGGATCCTGATACATCAAAGAAAACAAACTGGTTCTATTTTCTCAGTGATATAGAGGTTCTGACTGCGGCGGAAAACCGTGCAGTGATCTGTTATGGTGATTCAATTACAGCGCAGGCTTGGCCTGATTATCTGATGCAGCGTACGCTGGAAATCGGAGACGGAACTACAGCGATAGTGCGGAAAGCTGCAAGCGGAACACGAATTCTCCGTCAGTACGACAATATCACTTATGACTCCTACGGGCTGAGGGGCGAGCTGAGATTTCCGAGAGAGGCTCTTGTTCCGGGGGCGGATACAATAATTATTCAGCACGGAATAAACGATATAATTCATCCTGTTGGTACGGATGTAAACAGATTCCGTCCGTGGAGCGATTTACCGACCGCACAGGAGATGACAGACGGTCTGCGCAGATATCTGGAAAAGGCGAGGGAGTACAATTTAAAGACATATCTCGGAACCCTGCTTCCTATTGAAGGCTGGAGAACGTATGCTGATTTCCGTGAGGAGCTTCGCTGCGAGGTAAATGAATGGATACGCACTACGAATGAGGCTGATGGCTGCATAGACTTTGACCGTGCAGTTTGCAATCCCGACAGACCGTCCTCGTTTGCGGAGGGCTATGACAGCGGCGATCATCTTCATCCAAGTCAGGCAGCATATAAGCGAATGGCAGAAGAGGTTCCCGGAGAGCTGCTTTACAAAATTAAATAACATTTTAATTGGTGGTATCTTACAGTTTTTGATGTGAATTTACAGCATTATGACGAATCAGCTTTATCGCTATAGATGTATATTTGTTTGATTGGCGAAATTTCAGGCAACTTGTTGACGTTAGTCTGAATGCGTGATATAATTGAATATTATAATGGAGCAGAATGCTTTTTTGCGTATATTGCAGAAAAGACTCCGTTATGCATATCTTATCAAAGTCAGATTACGAGTAAATCGGAGAGGTTTGAATGAAAAATAAAAAGGCAGGAATTTTAACTTTCCATGAGTCCAGAAACTACGGCGCAGTTCTTCAGGGATATGCGCTTCAGCAGAAGATGTCAGAAATTTTCGGCGAGATGGATATAATAGACTATCAGAATCCCGAAATAGAAAAAGTGGTAAAGCTCTGGAGTATGAAGGGAAAAGGTCCTAAGGCGTTTATGCGTGCAGTTCCCGGATTTGCGTTCAGATACAGAAAAAAGATGGCTTTTGACAGCTATATGAATAAATACATGAGCCGCTCGGCTAAGGCGGATAGACAGAATATTGCTAAGGTGTGTGCCAAGTACGATGTCCTCATTACCGGAAGCGATCAGGTCTGGAATACTCAGATTACAGGCAATGACAAGACATATTTCCTTGACTTTGCTAATCCGAATCAGAAAAGAGTTGCGTATGCAGCTTCTTTCGGAGACAAAAAAATGGAGCTTGACGATTCATATGCGAAGCTTCTGAAAAAATTTGACCTGATTACTCTTCGTGAAAGCATCATGCTTGACGAGGTTAAGGAAGCGTCAGGAAAGGATGTTCATCTCTGCTGTGATCCGACATTGCTTATTTCTCCTGAACAGTGGAGGGAGCATGCGTCAAAGAGACTTACGGATAAGAAATATGTATTCCTTTTCGTAATTGACGAATGTCCGGAGCTTACAGCGTATGCACATAAGGTTGCAAAGGAGAAAAATCTGACGCTTATCAGCAATAAGAATGACATGTCATTTTTAAAAAATCCCAGACCGAATGACTTTCTCTCATGGGTGCTGAATGCGGAGTATGTCGTTACGAACTCTTTCCATGGAACAGTTTTTTCACTGCTTTTCAGAAAGAAATTCGTGTCACATACATTCACAGCCTCGGGAACTCCGAAAAAGCGAATTGCAGAGCTTCTGAAAACAGTAGGTCTGGAGCACAGAAATACCCGCAATACATCGCTTGATATCGACTGTGCGGAGAACTGGGAAAATGTAAGCAGTGAGCTTGACAAGATCAAGGATTCATCATGGAATATCATCAGAAAATGGTTTGAAGAGTAAATCGGAGGAATAAAATGTCTGAAAAAGTAAGAGTGCTTGAATCCGTAAACTCACTCGGATTAGGCGGAAACGTAATATTCGTAATGAACTTTTTCCGTAAAATTGACAAGGAAAAATTTCAGGTTGATTTTGTGATTTACGATGACAGCAAAATGGATTATTACGACGAAGTTAAAAAAGCAGGAAGCAGAGTATTTGTAATAAAGAAAAAATACGGCAATAAGCTTCTTCAGCTGTTTTCACAGATGAATCAGGTAAGGAAGCTTCTTAAAAAAGAGAAATATGACGTGATCCACTGTCATTCATGCTCCTTCATAGGACTTTTCAGAGGAGTTGTTCCGGGGCATTTCAGCAAGGGGATCAAAGTTATTTCTCATGGGCACAATCCGGGCAGACCTAAGAATACAAAGCTTGACAACATCGTGAGAGGCATTTTCAAGTCCATACTTTCAAAGTGTGCAGATATGGGCTTTGCGTGCTCGGACGAGTCAGGCGCAAGCAAGTATACCTCAAAATTTATGAACAGCGGAAAATACAGTGTGATCAACAATGCAATCGAGACGGAGAAATTCCGCTATAGCCCTGCAAACAGGGAAGAAATCAGAGCTAAGTACAATCTCGGCGATAAATTCGTAATAGGAAGCATTGGACGTCTCGAGGAGCAGAAAAACTATCTGTATATGATAGATGTTCTTGCAGAATATGTCAAGATAAACAAGAATGCTTGTCTTTTCCTTGTCGGAGACGGAAGTCAGCGTGAGCAGATCGTAAACAAAGCTAAGGAAAAGGGAATTGAAAATCATCTTGTTATGGCAGGAAGAACTGATACTCCCGAGATTTTCTATTCGGCAATGGATGTATTCGTTCTGCCGTCTATTTTCGAGGGCTTCGGCTTTGTAAATATTGAAGCTCAGGTATCAGGACTTCCATGCGTAGTTTCAACTGCTGTCCCGAGAGAGATCAACATATCAGACCGTGTATATTTCATTGACTTTAATGTTGACGAGTGGTGCACAGCTCTGGAAAAGGTCAGAAAGAGCGTTGAGAGCTCGGAAAGAAAATCAATCGGCACAGAGAAATACGATATCAATAACGAATGCAGGAGACTGGAAGCTTTCTACAGCACTCTTGCAGGCGTAAAAGAAAGGTAAAAAATGCAAATTGAGATTAGTAAGAAAAATATACTGATATACATAGCGTTTGTACTGATAAATCTTTATTACGGATTTACCGATACGGTTCTCAATCTCGGTGTAAACTTTCTTATTCTGATTGCGGCGCTGGGAATAACATTCATACACATTATCCTCAACAACAGGCACAGCATGGGAAAGCTTGCAGTAATAATGGTTCTTATGGTGATGTTCGGATACAATTATTATATTACAAAGGATTCCCGACTGCTTTCGCTGATTGTGACCATTTACGGAATCAAGGACCTGAATCTGAATAATGTACTGAAAATCACGTTTTACGAAAAAATCATAACGACGCTGCTGGTTATGGCGGCATCGTTTGTGGGATTCGGCGATTTCTATGCCGGACGTGCAGTACTGGGCTTCTCGCACGGAAATCTTCTGATGCTTACGATAACAGTAATAATACTGCTTTATCTATGCATTTACTGGAACAAGGTAAACGGAAAGATTTTTGCCCTGCTGCTGGGAATTATATTTGCATCTTTTGTGGTAACAGGCTCAAGAACGGGACTTGTAATCAGTACGCTTATATGGGCAATGGCATTCTGCTATAAATATTTTCATATAGAGCGTCTGCTGGAGATCGGAGGCAAATATCTTCCGTTTATATTGATGTTCCTGAGCGTATTCCTTTCACTCAGTACGACACGCAATCTTCTTGGAGTATTAAATAAGATACCTGGCTTTGCGGAAAAATTTCAGTCGCTAGTACTCTTTCTCGACAATATGCTCAGCAATCGTTTTGAACTTGCAAACCTTTTAATGTCAAATTCAGAGATAAAACTGCTTGGAAGTGTCAGAGATGAAGGTGCGCTTTCGATTTATCAATACCTCGTAGTAGACTCAGGATATGTCCAGCTGCTGCTTGTATTTGGAATTCTCGGAAGCCTGATATTCCTGATACTCAACTACATCATGACAAAGGAACTGATAAAAAGAAAGCAGTACGTCTATCTGATAGCAGTAGTAGCGATGGCTCTTTACGGATTCACCGAGAACTCACTCTGCTCGCTGAAATATAACTTCACGCTGCTGTTCTTTATCCAGCTCTATCAGCCCGATACGAAATACAGGCTTATGAATATGTTTCATATAAAAAAATAACAGGAGACAGCTATGAAAAATACGCTTATAAGTATTATAATACCGGTTTACAATGCCGAAAAATATATAGGCAGATGCGTTGAAAGCATAATGAATCAGACGCACAGCTGTCTTGAAATAATTCTGGTAGATGACGGTTCTTCCGACGATACACTGAAAATATGCAGGGAATATGCGGACGAGGATAACCGCATTAAGGTTCTGCATAAGGAGAACGGTGGAGTTTCCTCGGCGAGAAATCTTGGACTTAAATCGTGCAAAGGTGAGTATATCGGCTTTATTGATTCCGATGACTACATAGACAAGACCATGTATGAGGAGCTTCTGAGTGCTGCGGTAAAGCATAATGCAGGAATTTCTATGTGCGCCTATTACCGCATTACAGGCGAAAACAAAGACATACAATGCTCTTATGGCGATGCTGAAACAATCACAAATGTTCAGCTTATGAGGGATATCTATACATATAAATGTATGGGAGTTCTCTGGAACAAGTTATTCAAGAGAAGCGTTTTCCTGAGGGGCGATGAAATGACCCTGTTTAATGAGGAAGTCCATTTCTGCGAGGATGTTCTGATGCTGACCATTCTTACAAAAAGAAGTGCGAAAGTAGCGCACTGCAATAAGGCTCTTTATAATTATATAATCAGCGAGGGAAGTCTCTGTCATGGCGGAATAAACGAAAGAAGACTCACAATTCTCAAGGCGTTAGACCTGATCGTTGAGCGCTGTGAGGAGAATTTCCCGTCAATTCTGAAATCTGCGGAGTATTTTTCAGTCAGCAATAAAATAGGAACTCTGCTGAAGCTTGAGGATTCCGATGCGATTTCCAACAAAAAGGAACGCATTGCGGCTCTTAAAAAGGACCTGAAAAAGCATGCGAAGAGCTGCAACACAAAAATGAAGCTGAAAATATTCACAGCTGTACATTTTTCGTTTGTGTATAAGCTGATGAAGAAGATGAAAAAGAGATAGTACAGCGAATCTATATATAGAGGTAAAATAAATGAAAATAGGAATAGTGACTTTCCAGAGGGCAGATAATCAGGGTGCATTGCTCCAGTGCTACGCTCTGTATTCGTATCTGAAAAAGCTGGAAAGCGGCACAGAGGTCATAGATTACAGAAACAACAATATTGAAAAAGTATATAAGATTTTTCCGATTTCCAAAAATCCGAAGCTTATGGCGAGAAAATGGCTCAAGGGAATCCGTCAGTACGGCTCACTGAAAAAGAGACACGAAAATTTCGAGCGCCTCAGAAGAAAAATAGAATTCTCACCATCACTGACTATCGCTGATCTGAATCAGAA
>JAFTYF010000075.1 GCA_017461395.1 Ruminococcus sp. | reverse complement strand
TAGCTTATTTTATCGGATTTTCGGCGTGTCTAGCAGCACATATCCTTTACCTCCTGCTGTTTGCGGCAACCGGAATAACTGTTATGGCAGTATTTAATATATTCAGCGTTATATTCTATGCCACAACGTTGATCCTTGTGAAAAAAGTTAAAGAAAAAAGCACACTCGTTTATACAACCCTTTTTGAAATAGTACTCCATGCCTCTGTTGCAACGATCTGCGTGGGATGGGAACCCGACTTCGGTATGTTCCTGCTGATGATAATTCCTATCGCATTTCTTATGCCGAATAAGAATAAGAAAATCCCGTTTATCGTAATGGGAATATCCATACTTCTCTATGGAATACTAAGATTCCTGTATCTTGATCCAGATAATTCCATTTATACCTTTGAAAAAAACTCCTACAATACTGTTTTCTATGCTATAAACATATTCAGTGACTCATTCATACTCATTTATTTCACAACTATATATACTATCATTAACCGCTACACCGAATGTATGCTCAGCGTGCAGAATGAACAGCTTAGAATCCTTGCATCTACTGATCCGCTCACTCAGCTCAGCAACCGCCGTGAAATGAACAAAACGCTTTCAGATATCTCCGCTAAAAGCAAAATCAACAGGAAATCATTCGTTGTCGGCATCGGCGATATAGACAACTTCAAGAAAGTCAATGATACATACGGTCACGATCACGGAGATGCCGTACTTTCGGTTATTTCTTCAATCATAGCCGAAAATATTCCTGATAACGGATACGTAGCAAGATGGGGCGGAGAAGAATTCCTCTTTGTCATCCCAAACGCAGATATCAGCGCCGGAAAAGCCTGCGCCGAAACAATAATACGCTCGGTAAGTCAACATGAATTTAAGCACAAAGGCTCTGTGTTCTTTGTTACAATGACATTCGGTATCTGTGAAGCTCTGCCGGATGATATCGTTGACAAGATTATCAGCCGTGCCGACGCCAGACTTTACAAGGGCAAGCACAGCGGAAAAAATCGGGTTGAATATACGGATTGAATCGGCATATACACACAACCAATAAAAACGAAAATAGTCACAGGATCTTTTGTTGATCCCGTGACTATTTTTTAGTCATTCCTTGTTTCCTGGATAAACAGGTAAGGGGATTTACGGCAATACCGCACAAAGCTTGTACGAAAGATGCGCAGTAGATGTTTTTCTATCATTGCTTCTTCTTCACAGGCACCCATATTTCACCAAACTTCGGATCCAGATAAACTTCAAGATTGTAATTTCCGCTCAGCTCATATTCCCTGCAGTTTGGAAGCCATTCAGTCCATATTTGAGTATTGACATCCTGCAGTGCCTTCGGACATTCGCCCTGATACGGAAATACAGCCCATAATCCTTCTTCGAAAGTCTTTGTAGTACATCCCTCAGGGATCTCATTCCACGGGAAATACAGATCAGCAATGAAGTAATTGAATTCCTTTCCGTTATCGAAAGCCATATCATTTCCATCAACACACGCACCGAACATTCCCCTGATTATTTCACCGCCGCCGTTTGAATAATGCTCATTCCAAAACTTCGGGATTTCAGTGTAGGAAGTATCCGCACTGAATCTTCGGCATTTTCCCATAATGGTGAAAGCCGATTTTTCAACGATTTTGTAGTCGATCATACTGCCGCCCTCCAGTGTTAATTTGATTTTCAACGGTGCAAAGCATTTGATCTCTGCACCTTTTTTCTTTGCCGCAGACGGAGAAATCCCATGAAATTTCATAAATGCTCTCGTAAAGCTGTCAGGTGAATCATATCCATATTTTACAGCCGCATCAATAACCTTTATATCTGTGCCGGAAAGCTCCTCAGCCGCAATGGTAAGCCTTCTGCTGCGGATGTATTCTCCGACTGTGAATCCGCAAAGCACATTGAAAATCTTCTGAAAATAAAACGGCGATACATAAGCCTTAGCCGCAATATCCTCAATGCAGAGCTCTTCGGTAAGATTATCCTCAATATACTGTATTGCATTCTGAATCCCCTCTGTCCAACTGCTCATAAATGACTTTCCTTTCTCCTCTGTGGTGATTATATTATAACACGGAACTTTTTTTATTTCCCGACTTTTTATGCCGCTGAGTGCATTGATTTTGACAACTACCTGATTTTTTGTAATGCTTCCCATTCTTCCTTAGTGAAACAGCTGACGTGACCTATACGAATTTCATTCATCAGCGGAACATCTACGTCGGGCGTTGTCCATTGATATGTAAAGCCGCATTTTTCCTGTACACGCCTTGATTTTACATTGCCGTCATAATATCCGCACCAGACCTTGCTCATTCCGATATCCTCAAATGCATGGCGAAGAAGTTCCATCACTGCTTCAGGGATTATTCCCTGTCCCCAGAACGGCTTTCCCAGCCAGTAGCCAAGCTCGCATTCGTTGTCCCTATCCGTCATGTCCGTATAACCATTCAGCTTCAGCTCTATAGCTCCTATCGCTTTATTGTCGGATTTCATACATACCGCATATGCCTCCGCACCAGAAAGTACATTCCGGATAACTTCAAGGCTTTCGTCAATACTCTTATGCGGCGGCCAGCCAGCAATTGGTCCTACATCCGGATCTTTCGCATATAAATATACATTTTCCGCATCGCTATCCTCAAAAGGACGCAGTATCAATCTTTCTGTTTCAAGTTTCATTTATTCCTTTTCCTCCCGTATAAGATCATTTTTAAATAATTATAACACAGAAACCATTCTGCTTTCCGACTTTTTATGCAGTCGGATGTATTATAATAATTTTAACATAACATTAATATAAAATCAATACCACTAAAAATTTGTACGCTATTGCCTTGAATCTTCTTTTCTGCTTGATTTGTATTCCCATATGCGTTATAATTTACATATAAGTATGTATAAGGAGGATGATCGTATGAACAAAAAATGGAAAAAATCAGCTGCGGAAATGACAAGGCTTACAGAATACTATCTGTCTGTACGCAGATCTGAAAGAATATCCGTTCACAAAACGCTGGTGTACCGCGCATTAAATATGTTATGCGCAGTTGTTCCTGAAGCCGCAGAATTTTATCTTCCTCTGACCGACACCATTATTGCCAATGTTTGCCGCCCCGACAATACCGGAGATTACGAAAACGGAACTGGACGTCACTATTACTGTGTGATGAACTCTCATGGAATAAGAAAATTTCCGTCAGAGGGGTACTACAAAAACGGAATCAGAAAATTTGCCAAAAGTGCACGTTCTATGTTTGAGGAGGACTACACTATGGCTCTTACCATGCACAAAGCCGGATTTACCGACAAATCCGCCGGATATTTTGCCCGTGCAGTCCATATGATCTCGGATATAAGCTGTCTCCCTCATGCAACCGGAATGACATATTTTTCAGATAAAAAAGAAATCCACAAAGCATACGAAGCTCTTGCAAGAGCTATGTATCCCGACGCCCTGCCGGAACGCAGTATATCTATGAAAACTCTCCGTTTCTTTGATTCAGAAAAAGGGTTCGGAGACGCTGTAAACGATATCGCAGAGGCTCAGATAAACGAACCGAAAAAGCTTCTGACTGAACCTGTAAGATCCATAACAAACAGGCTTTACAAGGCTGAGGAAGCCGTCGCAGCCCTGATGTACCGTTTTATGAGGGATGTTTCCGGAGTATCTGCTGTAAACAGCTGTATCTGCGATAAATCGCACATTTCCGGTCACGATGTATGCGTATTCGTCACGGAGGATGGACTCCGACTTGAACAGAATAACTCCCCTGTTTCAATTTCAGTTGACAAGAAAAAAAATGGCAGTCTGTTCAGAGCCGCACACCGATTCGACGGATTATATACATTTTCCCCAATTTCTGACAGCAAAGGCAGATCGGTTATCCTCAAAAGCCGGAAACTTCGTCCATTTAACCCGAACAGAAATAATCAGCTGTACAGAATTGACAATCCGAAACAGAAACAAAATGATGTATGAGCAGATTCGTAAAAAATTTGTAGAGACGGATATCCATATCCGCCCGTAATGAATGTAATTTTCCTCGGTGCGATGTAAGCATCGCCCCCTACATTACCTATATTTATTTTACACATACAATATAATATTTTTTCTTGATTTTCTGATCATTTTGTAGTATAATTATTCTGTACCATTATATTTAAACGGGAGATGAGTGTATGAAAAAAATTATTTCCCTGTTCACAGCTATCTGCTGTATGGCAGTTTTCACTGCTTGTCAGAAAAAATCTGACCACTCCCCCACAAAGCCCGACGGAAAACTTGACAAATGTACCCTCAGGTTCTCCTGGTGGGGAGACGATGAACGCCACAGGGCTACCCTTGAAGCCATTGAGCTGTGGAATACAATCCATCCGGAAATTGAAATAGTTCCGGAATACGGCGGCTGGGACGGCTGGACTGAAAAGGTCACCTCTCAGATGAGCGGCGGCACTGAGCCTGATATCATGCAGATAAATTATGACTGGCTCGCAACTCTTTCCCCTGACGGAACCGGCTTCTATGATCTGAATGATCTCGGCAAGCAGCTTGATCTTTCCGGCTTTGACAATGAAGTTCTCTCCTTCGGCAAAGTAAATAACAAGCTCAATGCCGTTACCGTTTCAGTGACAGGACGCGGACTTTTCTACAACGCCGATGTATATGAAAGTCTTGACACTGAATTTCCACGCACATGGGATGAGCTTATCGAACTCGGCGATACGTTCAGCATCAAGGGTTTTTATCCGCTTGATCTTGATATCCAGTCGGGCGGAACAGCGTGGTATCTCGCTATCGTTTACGTTCAGCAGACTACAGGCAGGGATTTCATTTCCATGGACGGAAAACTCGGATTTACCGCCGATGACATCCGCATGGCTCTTGACTTCTACAAGAAAATGGAAGATCACAGCGTTATTCGCACAATAAAGACAAGAACCGATGAGGACGGAAATGCCGCTCTCTATCAGTCGCCGGAATTTATCAGCGGAAATGTTGCAGGCGTTCTTGAATGGGGAAGCTCTGTAGGCAAATATGAGGCTGTTCTTCCGGAAGGATCTCTCAGAACAGGACCTTTCCTTACAACTCAGGACGGCAAAAGCAGCGGATGGATGATAAAACCATCAATGCTGTATACGATCTCGAAAAATACGGAGCACCCCGATGAGGCTGCCGCTTTTATGGATTTTCTCCTCAACAACAGCGAATGTGCCCGTATACTCGGAACATCAAGGGGAATTCCGGCTTCACGTTATGCGTTTGAAAGCCTTGAACAGAACGGCTTGCTGACCGGTCTTGCTTACGAAAGCGATTCCATGCTGGACGGGCTTGATACCGTCACGATAAGTCCGTATATGGAGCTTCCGAGAATGAAGGAATTCTACAACACAGCTATTGAACAGGTTTCCTATAATCTCTGCGATACCAAAACAGCAGCTGATGAAATGTACAGCTCAATTACGGATTATCTTGAGCGAATGAAATAACTCAAAGAGGGGTGAATGTTTGAAACACCGACAATATAAAAATCCAGTGGGAGTAGGAAAATATACCGGACTTCTCCTAATATCGCCTTTTATAGCCGGATTCATTCTGTTCACCCTTTATCCTTTCGTGTGCTCGTTCGTACTCGGAATGACGGATTACCGAAGTGCAGGTACGCCGAAATTCATAGGACTGGACAACTACAAGACAATGCTCAGCAGCGAAAGTTTCCGCAAGGCACTCAGCGTCACGCTGAAATATGCGGCGATACTTGTTCCGCTGAAACTGATAGTATCACTCCTCACGGCACTTCTGCTCAATCTTGAAATAAAGGGGATTGGATTTTTCCGCACTGCATTTTACATTCCCTCAATACTCGGAGCTAATCTTGCAGTCGTCATAATGTGGCAGTATCTTTTCACCGCAGACGGTCTTGTGAATCAGTTTTTAGAGCTTTTCGGAGCTTCGCCCGTAAGCTGGTACGGCGATCCCGACGCTTCGATCTATATCATAATTATGCATCGTCTATGGGAATTCGGCTCGACTATGGTCATCTTTCTTGCGGCTCTCAGGGATATCCCCCGTGAGCTTTACGATGCAGCAAAAGTAGACGGATGCGGCTATATACGGTCTTTTTTCAGCATTACTCTGCCGCAGATCAAAAAAGTCATCTTCATAAATCTGATACTCCAGACGATATCCGCTTTGCAGGAATTCAATGCTCCGTACATGATAACCGGAGGCGGCCCGCTCAGAAGCACCTACACGGTCGGTATGCTTATCTACGACGAGATGTTCAAATACAGCGAAGCCGGCTATGCTAACGCTGTTTCATGGATTCTTTTTGCTGTTATCGCCATTGCGGTCGGACTTATGTATCTCGTGACCGGCAGAAGGGAGCGTAACGGCTCATGAAAAAGCTCCCCGTATATCTCATTATGATACTGCTTTCCGCAGTAATGCTCTATCCGCTTCTGTGGCTTCTCGGAGCATCTTTCAAGTCAAACAGAGAAATTTTCTCGTCAGTATGGTTTATTCCAAAAAGTATAAATTTTGATATCTGGAAAAACGCATGGAAAACCGTTACGCCCTACACG
This sequence comes from Ruminococcus sp., assembly GCA_017461395.1. Lineage (GTDB taxonomy): Bacteria > Bacillota > Clostridia > Oscillospirales > Ruminococcaceae > Ruminococcus. The sequence continues at coordinate 7,035 of JAFTYF010000075.1, read as the reverse complement.
ATGGGACATTATTTTGCAAACACATTCATGATAATCATTCCGAAAACTATTTTTGCCGTGACATCCTCAGTACTGGTAGCATATGGATTTTCACGCTTTAATTTTCCGCTGAAACGATTTTTTTCGGCACTTCTTGTTATAGGAATGCTCATGCCTGCCATCGTCAAAGTTATGCCGATGTTTCTTTTTTGGCGTGATACAAAGCTTCTTGATACATACGTCCCTCTTGTTTTTCCGGCACTTCTTGCTGAAGAGGGAATGTTTGTATTCATACTAATACGATTTTTTGATTCTGTTCCACGGGAATTCGACGAAGCTGCAAGGCTCGACGGCTGCGGAACTATGAAAACTCTGTTCCTCGTTCTTCTTCCATGCATAAAGCCGGCAGTAACTTCTATCGCTGTCTTTACATTCCTGTGGACGATGAATGATTTCCTTAACCCACTGATTATTATACAGTCAGTAGAAAAATACCCCCTGTCCCTTGCGCTCAGATTATCCGTTGACAGCACGGGACAAAGCTATGAGCAGTGCAGAATAATCGCCGTATCAGTGATAGGTCTGATACCGTCGATAGCCGTTTTCGCCCTCGCTCAAAAGAAATTTGTCAGCGGCATAACCGCAGGAGGTCTGTCCGGATGAACTACATTCACCGGCTTGAAAAAGCCGTAAAACTCTATACACAAAAGCTGATACTTCCGTCGGAACCTCTATGCCCGCTTTGGAACCGTGAGAATTTCATCTTCCGCAAAAAGCCGAAATGGAACTACATCGACAGCTGTATGATCACCGCTGTACTACGTCTTTATGAGTACTCAGGCAACCGCAGACTGCTCGATTTTGCTGTCAGCTTCACATCTGCTTACGTTGATGAAAATGGTGAGATCTCCACCATGAATTGTGAAGATTTCAATCTTGACAACATAAACGGCGGAAAAAATCTTCTCTCCCTGTACAGGATTACCAGCGATGAACGCTGGCTGAAAGCCGCCCTAAATCTCGCTGAAGCTCTTTCGCAGCAGCCACGGCTTGACTGCGGCAGTTTTTGGCACAAAGCGATATATCCACGTCAGATATGGCTTGACGGCTCATATATGGCATTTCCGTTTATGGCGGAATTCGCCGGTATATCCGGAAACACATCGCTTATTGACGATGTTCTGCATCAACTCCGAAACATACGCAGTCTTATGTATGACGCTGAAACCAAACTTTATTACCACGGATACGATGAGACAAAATCCATAAACTGGGCAGATTCCAAAACCGGACTTTCGCACGAATTCTGGCTGCGCTCTATGGGATGGCTCAGTGCGGCACTCGCTGATCTCGCTGAGCTTCTCCCCGATAAAAAGGAAATTTCTGAAATGCTCGCCGGACTTCTTGACGCTCTCAGCCGCTATGCAATGCCTGACGGAATGATGCTTCAGCTGCCTGCGCATCCGGAACTTTCCGGAAACTATCCAGAAACAAGCGGAACCCTGCTTTTTGCCTATTCTGCGCTGAAAGCACATCGTCTTGGCAAGGCGGGAAAATCAATAAAAACCGCCGGAGAAAAAGCTCTCTCGGCGGTAACTGAAAAATATCTCGTGGTTGGAGAAAATGATACTCCTGTGCTGAGAAATATATGTCTTATGGCTGGTCTTGGCATGAACCGCAGCGGAACTGCAGAATATTATCTCTCAGAGCCTGTGACCGAAAACGACGCTAAGGGAATCGCTCCACTGATAATGGCATACACCGAACTTATGAAAGGAAACAGCTTCAATGAATAAATTCACCGGACATCTCACAACTGTACTCAGACACCGTCATATGGTCATGCGGCATTGCCTTAAAGCAGGACTTATCCGCCGCGGACTTCTGCATGATCTGTCGAAATTCTCTCCAACGGAATTTATTCCCGGTGTGAAATATTTTCAGGGAACACGCAGTCCCAACGAAATGGAACGTGAAACAAACGGCTATTCTAAGGCGTGGATGCACCATAAGGGCAGAAACCGCCACCATTTTGAATACTGGACAGACTATAATACAGTCACAAAACAATCCGAACCTGTGCGTATGCCAGATATCTTCATATACGAAATGTTCTGTGACCGTGTGGCTGCTTCAAAAATTTATAACGGCGAAAATTATACGGACGATATGCCGCTTCAATATTTCCTCAGAGCTAAACCTAAGAGAATTATTGAAAAATATACCTCTGATAAACTCGAGTTTCTTCTGAGACTTCTCGCCGAAAAAGGTGAAAATACAGCATTCCGCTATATCAGAAAATCCCTCCGCAACAACAAATCTAAATAAAATCACCTCATATAACTGTGATGATTCTATAGAAGTTTTTACACGCATTATTGAGGAAAACCCTTTTGAAAAAGGGTTCTTCCTCAAACTCCTTTCCTAAAACTTTCAGTATCAAATTTCAGCCAGATAGGGCATACACCAGTAAACGAGAAAGTTAAGTTTTTCTCTTAGTGCGCCCTATCTGGCTGAAATTTTAATGTTAAAAGTCTTTGGAAGGGGGTTCGGGGGAAACCTTTCCTCAGAAAGGTTTCCCCCGATAAATACATATAAATCTTTTATAAGCTCATCACAGTTATATGAGGTAATTTTATTCAAGATACGGTTTAAGATATTTTCCGGTATACGAATTTTCGCACTGAGCGACTTCTTCGGGAGTACCCTGTGCAACGACAGTTCCGCCGCCGTCACCGCCCTCAGGTCCGAGGTCGATAATATGATCCGCAACCTTTATGACATTAAGGTTATGTTCGATAACGATAAGTGTATTTCCCTGATCTGCAAGGCTTTGCAGAACCTTTATAAGGCGGTGGACATCAGCAGTATGAAGTCCTGTAGTCGGCTCATCAAGAATATAAATCGTTCTGCCTGTCGCACGTTTTGAAAGCTCTGTGGAAAGCTTTACTCTCTGTGCCTCACCACCGGAAAGAGTAGTTGCCGGCTGTCCTATCTTGATATATCCAAGCCCTACTTCCTGAAGCGTTTTCAGTTTGCGTGCGATCTTCGGTATATGCTCAAAGAATTCCACGCCCTCGTCAACTGTCATTTCCAGCACGTCGTAAATAGATTTCCCCTTGTAATGAACTTCCAGCGTTTCACGGTTATATCTTCTGCCCTTGCAGACCTCACAGGGAACGTAAATATCCGGCAGAAAATGCATTTCAATCTTAATTATACCGTCACCCTCACAAGCTTCGCAGCGACCTCCGCGAACATTAAATGAAAATCTTCCTGCTGCGTAACCTCTTGCCTTTGCGTCTGCTGTTTTTGAAAAAAGATCACGGATATCCGAGAAAACTCCGGTATAAGTCGCCGGATTTGATCTCGGCGTTCTGCCTATTGGCGACTGGTCTATGCAGATGACCTTATCAAGATGCTCAAGACCTTCCATTTCATCGAATTTTCCGCTTTTTATCTTGGCACGGTTAAGTCTTGCAGCAAGATGCTTATAGACTATCTCGTTGACAAGCGAGGATTTTCCTGAACCGGAAACACCTGTAACGCACACGAACATTCCCAGCGGAATAGTTACATCTATATTTTTAAGATTATGCTCAACTGCGCCTCTTATCGTAAGGAAATTACCGTTTCCTGTACGTCTTTTCTGCGGAATCTCAATTTTTTTCTTTCCGCTGAGATATTGACCTGTAATGGAATTTCTGCTTTTGAGAAGCTTGTCTACTGTTCCGGCAAAAACGACCTCTCCGCCGTGAACTCCGGCACCTGGACCAATATCAACGATATAATCAGCGGCAAGCATGGTATCATCATCATGCTCCACGACTATCAGCGTATTTCCGAGATCACGCAGACGTTTCAGAGTTGCAATGAGCTTGTCGTTGTCACGCTGATGAAGTCCGATGCTCGGCTCGTCGAGGATATAGAGTACTCCAACCAGTGAGGAACCTATCTGCGTTGCAAGACGAATTCTCTGGCTTTCGCCGCCAGAAAGCGTTCCCGAAGAACGTGACAGCGTAAGATAATCAAGACCGACACTTTTAAGGAACCCAAGACGCTCCTGTATTTCCCTTATTATTCTTTCACCAACAAAGCTGTCATGCTTTGAAAGCTTTATTTCCTTGAAGAAGCTTAGTGCATCCTTAACGGATAAATCGGTCAGAGAACTGATATTCCTCTCCCCTACCGTTACGGCAAGATACTCGTCACGAAGCCTTTTTCCCTTACATTCAGGACACTCGACCTCGCTCATATATTCTTCAAGCTCCGACTTTGCATATGAGCTGTTTGTTTCCTTATATCGTCTTTCAAGATTGTTGATAACTCCCTCAAACGGCGAATAATATACTCCGCCGCCAAGAGTTTTCGGACGCTTAAGCTCCAGCTTTTCGCCATTCGTTCCATAAAGGAAGAAATCAATTGCTCCCTTCGGCAGCTTCTTTACCGGCACATCAAGCGGTATGCCGTATGTCTCGGAAATCGCTCTGTAATACATCATTGCGATAGAATCCTCAGTAAGCGAATTCCAGCCGTGCGCATTAATTGCTCCCTCTTGAATGGAAAGCTCCTTGTTCGGCACTACAAGCTCCGGATCAATGTGGATGAACACTCCGAGACCGGTACATTTCGGACACGCTCCCGTAGGATTATTGAATGAAAACATCAGCGGTTCAAGTTCGCCGATACTTATATTGTGCTCAGGACAGCCGTAATTCTGGGAGAAAAGCATTTCCTCGCCGCCGATAACATCAACCACGGCAAGACCTTCAGTTATAGAAAAAACTGTTTCCAGACTGTCCGTAAGACGTGTATTTATTCCTTCCTTGATAACAAGACGGTCAACAACAATTTCGATATTGTGCTTTTTATTCTTGTCAAGCTTGATTTCTTCGGTCAGTTCGAACATAATTCCATCAATGCGAACACGGACAAAGCCTGATTTTCTTGCGTGATCAAGTTCCTTGGCGAACTGACCTTTCCTTGATCTTGCAATGGGCGCTAAAAGCTGGATCCTTGTTCCTTCCGGAAGCTCCATAATAGTATCGACCATCTGGTCAATAGTCTGCTGGGAAATCTCTCTGCCGCAGACAGGACAATGCGGAATTCCTATCCTTGCGTAGAGCAGACGAAGATAGTCATATATCTCGGTAACTGTTCCAACTGTTGAACGTGGATTTTTCGAGGTAGTTTTCTGATCTATAGAGATCGCCGGCGAAAGTCCCTCAATGCTGTCAACATCGGGCTTTTCCATTTGTCCGAGAAACATTCTCGCATATGAAGAAAGACTTTCAACATATCTCCTCTGACCGTCGGCATAAATCGTGTCAAACGCAAGAGAGGACTTTCCCGATCCGGAAAGACCTGTCATGACGATAAGCCTGTCTCTCGGCAGTTCAAGATCAATATTTTTAAGATTATTGGTTTTTGCACCTTTTATGATGATCTTATTTATCATAAATATCCTTCTTTCAGCGAAACAAATTTTCTTATTGATATTATAACATAACTTTTTTTTAAAGTCAAGGATACTCAGATTTTGTAAAATCCTTGTAAAATCCTTGTAAAGTCCTTGACATTCAGGGGAAATTGTGAGATAATAAGACTGTTATAATTTTATCATAACCAAAAAAGAAAGGAGCCCTAAATGACACACATTATAAACGTGCTGAAAGGCATAGTCATCGGAGTTGCAAATGCTATTCCAGGTGTAAGCGGAGGTACCATGATGGTTATTATGAAGGTATTTGACCGTTTGCTTGGCGCTGTAACTCTCAATCTCAAGAAACTCAAGGAGAATTTCGTTTTCTTGCTTACGATCCTCATCGGAATGGCTATCGGTGTTATCCTGTCTGCAAAGGTTCTCACTATATGCTTTGATAAATTCTTCGTACAGACTCAGTTCTTTTTCATGGGCGTAGTTCTCGGAAGTCTCCCCATGATCTACAGAGTAGCCACAGAAAAGCAGAAATTCTCAGCAGTCCATATACTCCCGTTCCTCATAGGTCTTGGTACGATAATCGGCGTGACAATCGCAAGTATGTCAATGGGCGGTAATTCAGTTCATACCTCACTTGATGCCGTAACCTTTATCTATCTCGCTGCAATATGCATTATTGCCGCTGCTGCAATGATCATGCCTGGTCTCAGCGGAAGTCTCGTTCTCCTTATCTTAGGAGGCTATCAGACAGTTATTCAGGCAGTTGATGAAATGAACATCCCGATCCTTATCCCTGTTGCTGTTGGTATTATCATCGGTATTGTACTCTGTGCAAAGCTTATTACAATATGCCTGAAAAAGTGGTTCAGAGGAACTTATGCTATAATCCTCGGACTTATCTGCGGTTCATTCTATGCTATATGGCCTCGTGAAACAACATCAGAAGAAATCGTTGACGGCGTTAAAAAGACTGTTACAGAAGGCGCAAACTTTGAACTTAATACAACCGGTATTATTGCTATTATTATCGGAATTATCGGCGTTATGCTTCCCCTTTCAATGGACATTATCGACAGAAAGAAAAACAAAGCCGCAGCTGAATAAAAAATCACCGCACACGAAAAAATTCGAGTGCGGTTTTTTATTCTTATTCAAGATGTCAATACGTGACGAAATTGATCACCGCCGAAAGCCACGATTCTACGAGGTTTTTCAAGCGTCCCATTGCTTGGAGAGCTTATTTTTTTTGCTCAACGGTAACGACTTCTGAACCCCCGACCTCAGTTGGTCTGGGTGTCTTTTTTGCAATCAAACAAAACCCCTCACTTTCCTCAGTAAGGCATTCGTACAGATCTTCCGGTGAGGTCAGCAGATAAACTTCGAGTTTGTTGCCCTTGGGAATTCCAAAGAAGTATTCGCCATTTTCATCTCTGTCGTAGAGATAATCACGGATTACTCCGAAGCAGTCGAAGGTGATTACCGTGAGCATCGTAATCAGATCCTGCTGAAACTTAGTTTCTTCCATGATGCACTCTACGCATTTATCGGGAAGGTCACCGCTGCATTCCAACAGTTCCTTTTTATCATCTATATGCTTCATCAGCATAGAAACAATT
>JAFTYF010000074.1 GCA_017461395.1 Ruminococcus sp. | reverse complement strand
GGATTCCTCATCAGCTTATTCAGCAACTTCTTCCTCAACGATTTCCTCAGTTTCTTCGACTACCTCAGCTTCCTCAGTTGCCTCAGCGACCTCCTCAGGTTCCTCGGTTTCCTCAGATTCCTCCACGATTTCCTCTGTTTCTTCGATTTCCTCGATTTCCTCGATCTCCTCAGTATCCTCGATTTCCTCAGTATCCTCGGATTCTTCATCAGAAATGATATCGTCCTCGTCTTCATCCTCAGAATCAAAATCAGTATCACTGAACAGTGCCTCGACAAATGAACGGCTGTCAAATGGCTGTAAATCATCGATTTTCTCGCCGACACCTATAAGCTTTACAGGAATTCCGAGCTCATTTTTGATAGAAATTACAATTCCGCCCTTAGCTGTTCCGTCAAGCTTTGTAAGGACAATTCCGGTGATAGGAGCAGTCTCACTGAACAGCTTTGCCTGATTTACGGCATTCTGACCTGTAGTTGCATCAAGGACAAGAAGCACCTCACGGGAGCATTCTCCTGCCTTGTTATCAATAATTCTGTTGATCTTCGCAAGCTCATCCATAAGATTCTTCTTATTGTGAAGACGTCCGGCTGTGTCGATAATAACAACATCGCAATCTCTTGCCTTTGCCGCTTCAAGAGCGTCATAAACTACAGCTCCCGGATCAGAACCCTCGGCGTGCTTTACGATATCTACGCCGGCACGTTCTGTCCATACCTCAAGCTGATCTATAGCGGCTGCACGGAATGTATCCGCTGCCGCAACAAGAACCTTTTTCTTTTCCTTTTTGAACTGGTGACAGAGCTTTCCTATAGTAGTCGTCTTTCCGGCGCCGTTTACGCCGATAACCATGATAACTGCCGGAGACTGTGTGAGATCAAGACCTGTATCATCACCCATGATCTCGCCGATTACCTCCTGAATAAGCTCCATTATATCATTAGGATCGGTGATTCCCCTCTCCTTGATCTTTTTACGGAGCCTGTCGCATATTTCAAGCGATGTTTCAACGCCGATATCGCTCATTATCATAGCTTCTTCAAGTTCCTCGAAAAGCTCCTCGTCTATCTTTGTAAAGGAATTGAATATCCTTTTCAGTCTGCCAAGAAAGCTTGCCTTTGTCTTTTTAAGACCGGCTGCAATTTTTGCTATAATTCCCATAATTACTCCCAATCTGCCGCATTATGCGACGTAAATCATCAGACAAATTATTCTACAGAGGCTGTATCCTCCTGAAAATCAACCTGTTCCATTTTCAGAAGCTTTGATATTCCGTCCTCCTGCATGGTAACTCCGTAAAGCACATTCGCCTCTTCCATTGCGCTTCGTCTGTGAGTTACAAGAACGAACTGTGTTGTATCAGTAAACTTTTTGAGATACTGTGCATATTTGCGGACATTTACCTCATCAAGTGCGGCGTCAATTTCGTCCAGAATACAGAACGGTGCCGGACGAAGCTTTAGTATCGCAAAATAGATAGCTATCGCCACAAACGACTGCTCTCCTCCCGAAAGTGAGATCAGATTCTTGATAACTTTTCCGGGCGGCGCAACGCTTATCTCAATTCCGGATTCAAGAACATTTTCCGGATCTGTAAGGATAAGCTCTGCCTTTCCTCCGCCGAAAAGCTCAACGAATATTTCCTTGAAATTTGAATTTATTATCACAAAGCTCTCAGAGAATATCCTGCACATTTCTTCTGTAAGTCCGCTGATTATCTTTTCAAGCTCAGCCTTTGACCTCTGTACATCAGCTATCTGAGCCGACATAAATCTGTATCGCTCAGATACTTCCTTATACTCCTCAATAGCTTCAACGTTTACATTTCCAAGAGCACGGATCTTGTTTTTGATCTCTGTAAGCTCTCTCTGCGCCCTTGAGATATCCTCAATCTTTTCAGCAAGCGCAACAGCCTCGGAGCGTGTCAGCTCGTAGACTTCAAGAAGCTGCTTTATAATGTAATCATTGTCACGGCAGATAGCCTCACGTCGTTCCTCAAGACGTGTCACCTCGCCGGAAAGCTTTTCCTTTGCTTCATTGAATTGCTTAAGACCTTTAGTCATTTCGTTTACAAGGCGATTCTGCTCGGTATGCATATCCTGATAACGCTGAATCTGCTCCTGATATGCCGCCGTGTTATCCTTGAAACCAGCAAGACAAGTTCTCAGCTTTTCGATATCTATCTGCTTGTGAGAAATGATATCATTCTGGCGATTTATTTCATCCTCAGCCTCCTTAGTGTCACGGCTGAGAGTGTCAAGACTTTCAGTAAACCTTTCTATCTCGGATTCCAGATTCTTTATGTTTCCTGAAAGCTCGATTCCCTGTATTCTTAGCTGTGAGAGTTTTTCCGAAAGCTGTCCTCTTTTTAAACGAAGTTCCTCACGGACACCTTGTCCCTCAGCAAGCTTTTCCTCTGCAAGACGTATCCGCCCCTCTGTTTCAAGAAGTGCCTTTTCTGCGTCTGCAATATTTTTTTCACAAACGGCGATCTTCTGCCTTGCGTCCTCTGCAAGCTTTACTGAATTTTCCGACTGCTCATTCATCTGCTCGATAAGCGAATTCAGACCTGATATTTCGGCATCAATGCGGACAGCTTCATTTTCGCTGCGTGAGAGTTCTTCTCTGACCGCTTCTGTATCATACCGATGCTTTTCCGATTCTGCACGAAGCTTTTCAGCATTATCACGGAGAGAATCACGCTGTTCTATAAGCTTTTCTATTTCAGCGTCAAGTGTATCAATTTCGTTCTTTCGTGTAATGATACCGCCCGATTTCTGCGCCGAACCGCCGGTGAATGATCCTCCGGCATTTACGACCTGACCGTCAAGTGTGACAATCCTGAATTTATAACCGTATTTTTTGGCGATCACCGCAGCCGAATCAATATCCTCGGCAACGGCTATCCTTCCAAGAAGCGAATTAATTATTCCGCTGAACTTGTCATCCGCTTCGATTATCCGGCTTGCAACACTTACAAATCCGTCACAATCCTCGAGACCGCTTTCGTTAAGTTCACGTCCGTTCACTGACGTCAGCGGAAGGAATGTAGCACGTCCTCCACGCTGTTCCTTAAGGAAGCGGATACAGCGTTTTGCAATATCTTCATTTTCAACGATAATGTTCTGCATTGCGCCGCCCAGAGCCGTTTCTATAGCTACCGCATACTCAGGCTTTACGCCGATATTCTGCGCAACTGTTCCCAGAACACCGCCGATTCTTCCCTGTTTTCCGGCCTTAAGCACAAGCTTTACGCTTCCGGCAAAGCCTTCCATATTATTTTCAAGATCGGTCAGAATCTTTCTTCTCTGCTGACGGTCTTTAAGCTCATAGAGAGCCTTTTCAAATTCCGCCTTTGCCTGTTCAAATCCATTTTTCCTTGATTTGTAAAGCATTTCCAGTCCGCTGAGTTTATTTTTAAGTTCCTGATTTGCGGCGGAATTTTTTTCCTTTTCATTTTCAGCCTCTGAAAGACGCTGACGATGCTCCTCCAGTTTTCTGCTAAAATCAGTATTTCCCTCACTGATTTCCTCAAGACGGGAATTTTCCTCTCTGATCGCATTTTTTGCTGATTCAACGGCAAAACGGTATTCGCTCTGCTTTATGTACAGACCATTTATCTCGCTTCCCGTCTTATCGACGTTTTCGCCGAGTCTGGAGCTTTCCTCTTCTGCTCCGGCAAGAGCCTTTTCTGCGTTTTTTACTTCTGCTTCAAGCTTTGCGAGTTCATCTGCAAGCTCAGAAATCTTTCTCTCTGCAGATTTCTTTCCGTCCAGTAATGACTGCCTGTTTTTCTCAGAATTTCCGATACTCCGGCGTGCGGCTTCAATTGCTTCCTCGCAGTGCTTTATATCGTTCTCGAAAACGGCTATACCGGATTTCATACCGGACGCTTCCTGTTCCTCCTCGATCATTTTCTGACGGAGTTCATCGGATTTTACAGTACTTTCCTGCATCCGTGCATAGCCTTCGCTGATTTTCTCCTCCTCACGGCGGATATCGTTTTCGATATTTTCATACTCATTTCTGCTTACGAGTATCTTTTCATCAAGAGCTTCAAGCTTGCCTTTCAGCTCGTCGAGACGATTCACCCAGACGGAAATTTCCAGCGTTTTTCGCTGCTCTGCAAGCTTTATGAATTTCTCTGCCTTTTCCGACTGTATACGCAGCGGCTCAACACGTCCTTCAAGCTCGGCAAGGATATCTGTCAGTCTCACAAGATTTTCCTGTGCTGATGTAAGCTTTCGTTCAGCTTCAAGCTTCTTGTAGCGGAATTTCGAGATTCCTGCCGCTTCTTCAAAGATATCACGGCGCTCGTTGCTTTTTGCACCGACAATCTCAGCGATACGTCCCTGACCGATGATAGAATATCCGTCACGACCAAGACCTGTATCCATAAAAAGCTCGTTTATATCTTTAAGACGGCACGATTTTCCGTTTATCATGTACTCACTGTCGCCGCTTCTGTATAGCTTTCTTGTGACAGCAACTTCGTCATCCATATCGGGAAATGTCTTGTCGGAATTGTCAATATTAAGCGTAACAGCTGCAAATCCCATGGGTTTTCTTGCAACGGTACCGGAAAAAATAACGTCCTCCATCTTATTTCCTCTCAGCGTCTTGGTAGACTGCTCTCCGAGAACCCACCTCACCGAGTCGCCGATATTACTTTTTCCGCTGCCGTTAGGACCTACTACTGCCGTAAGTCCCTTGTCAAAGGTCAGGCTTATCTTGTCCGGAAAGGACTTAAAGCCCTGTATTTCAAGCGATTTCAAATACATTTCTTCACCTCCTCAGCTCAATTTCGTATTTCGGGATATTTTTATCCCCGATTATTTTTATCGTTATTCCGGATTTTCCGAAATATTCTGCATTTGCTTTTTTATGCCCCATTGCCTTGCTTATACATGATGGATTCACCGAAAAAACGAAATCAAATCCGCTTTCAGTTTCATAGCCGATAAGTCCCTCCATTTTCCAGCGGTAAATGATTCCCTCGCAGATTTCTCTGAACGCCGGATGATAAAATCCGCCGACCAAGTCACGCTCCACGAATTCAGAAGCATGAAGTCCGCATTTTATTACTTTTATGCCCTCATGCTCAAAACGCATCATTGCAATTGAAACAAATTCTGTTGCCTCGTCGAAGGAAAATGTTCTGTATTTCCCCGATTTATAAAACTCAGCAAGCTTCGTTCCTTCAAGTATGACAACGGGATAGATACGCACTGTATCGGGACGAACTGCTATAATTCTGTCAAGAGTTTCAAACTCGTCAGCCATGTCGCTTTTGTAAAGTCCGACCATCATCTGCAAACCAAGCTCAAAGCCATATTCACGGATGAGACGGCTGGATTTTTCTACATCTGCCGCCGAATGTCCGCGCTCGTTAGCTTCAAGAACCTTATCGCTCATGGACTGCGCACCAAGCTCAATTGATGTCACACCGTAAGTTTTCAACAGTGACAGCACCTCATTGTTGATACGGTCAGGACGTGTGGAGATCCGTATTCCACGGAATTTTCCCACGCCGATAAATGGCTGTACCGCTTCAAGCAGCTCCATCATATATTCACGGGGAATCGCTGTGAAGCTGCCGCCGAAAAATGCAATTTCGCTGTTTTCCGGCGATTTTGCTTCTGATAAAGCAGACGTGCATATCTGTCGTACCTCATCGCCGGACGGAGCGTGCTGTGTTCCGCTGATAGTCCGCTGATTGCAGAAGCTGCACTGATGCGGACATCCGATATGAGGGATAAAAATTGAAATATTACTGTGTTTCATAGCCCATAAGCTCCAGAGCTTCCTTGGCGGCAAGCTGTTCAGCTTCCTTTTTGCTTCTGCCGCTTCCTCTGCCGATCATCTGGGAATTAAGACATACCTCCACCACAAAACGCTTGTTGTGGTCAGGGCCTTCCTCGCCGATGAGGACATATTCAACCTTTTCCTCCGGATTCTTCTGTACTACTTCCTGAAGAATTGTCTTGAAATCGCTGAATACCGGATGACCTGTATGGTGAACATCCTCCGGTATGAAGCGCAGTATATGCTTTGCTGCAGCTTCCATTCCGCCGTCAAGGTAAATTGCCGCTATAACGGCTTCAAAGGCGTCCGCAAGTATCGACGGACGCTGACGTCCTCCTGTATTTTCCTCGCCCTTGCCGAGAAGAAGAAAATCTCCGAGCGATATCTTCTTTGCAAAGACATGAAGCGATTTTTCACATACGAGTGATGCTCTTATCTTTGTAAGCTGTCCCTCAGCCACGTTGAGATTCTTATATAAAAAGTCGGATACCACGATAGAAAGCACGCTGTCGCCGAGAAATTCAAGACGTTCATTGCTTCCGTTAGGATTCTTCCTTTCGTTGGAGTACGATGAATGAGAAAGTGCCTGATGGATAAGCTGTTTATTCTTAAAGGTATATCCGATTATTTCTTCAAATTTTGCGATATTATCCATTATAATCATTCCTTTCCGGAGGCAGCTGCAACATAGCTTTCTATTTCTCCGGTAACATTTGCTTCGACGCACTTCTTTGCCTGTCTTACTGCGTTGTAGAAGGCAGTTGCGTCAGAACTTCCATGTGCTTTGATAACAGGCTTCTTTACGCCTAACAAGGCTGAACCTCCGACCTGTTTATAGTCCATCTGACGACGGAACGCCTTTATCTTTCCTAGCGAGAAAAGTGCTCCTGCCTTGCCGATTCCCGAGAATATCCACTTTATCTTATGGCTGAAAAACGAACCAAGTCCCTCATAAAGTTTGAGTGCGATATTTCCCGTAAAACCGTCAGTTACCACTACCTGAACCTCGCCGTTTGGAAGATCTCTTGCTTCAATGTTTCCCACAAAATTCAGTCCTGATTCACTGAGCTGCTTATATGATTCTATTTCAAGCTCACGTCCTTTAGTTTCCTCAGCACCGATATTCAGAAGCGCAACCTTCGGGTTATTATATCCCAGAACTTTTTCAGCATATGCACTTCCCATAACGGCAAACTGCACAAGCATTTCCGGACGGCATTCTGTATTTGCTCCGGCATCAAGAAGAATAAAGCTGCCCTTGTCTCCTGGGAGTACCGGCGACGGCGCAATACGCTTGATACCCTTTATACGCTTTACAATGAAAGTTGCTCCCATTACAAGAGCACCTGTACTTCCGGCGCATACAAATGCATCGCCCTTTCCCTCAGCAAGAAGCTGAAGTCCGAGTCCGAGAGATGTATTCTTCTTCGACTTGATTATTTCATTCGGCTCGTCGTGTATATCAAATACCTCGTCAGTGTGGGCAATTTCCATGCCATTCAGGCTTATTCCGTTATCTGCGGCACATTTCTTTATCACGCTTTCGCTGCCGGTAAGGAGAATTTCAACTCCAAGCTTTGAAACAGCATCTGCGCATCCCTTTATGACTTCAAGAGGAGCATTATCTCCTCCGAAAGCGTCAACTATTACCTTCATAGCCCACTCTCTCCATTTCCTTTTTCAGCGATTCAACTGCACGCTGTGCGTATACTCCGTATTTTTCCTTTTTATCCTTTATTCTTACGCCGATATCCGGAAGAATCCCCATATTTGCGCCCATAGGCTGGAATTTTCCGGTGTTGTAGGGATCGCTAACATATGCGCTGAGCGCTCCAGTCATGGTATCAATTGGAAGCTTAATCGGTTCGAGTCCCTTTATTTTTCTTGCGGCAGAAATTCCGGCAATAATTCCGCTTGCTGCCGATTCCATATATCCCTCGACGCCTGTGATCTGTCCTGCAAACCATATATCTGGTCTTTCTCTCATGGAAAAATCACTGTTCAGAAGCTGAGGACTGTTGATGAATGTATTTCTGTGCATAACGCCGTAACGCATAAATTCTGCGTTTTCAAGTCCGGGGATCATCGAGAAAACCCGCTTCTGCTCGCCGAATTTCAGATTTGTCTGAAATCCCACAAGATTAAAAAGCGTACCCTCACGATTCTCACGGCGAAGCTGTACTACCGCATAAGGACGTCTGCCGGTTCTTGCATCTGTAATTCCTACCGGCTTCATAGGTCCGAAACGCATGGTATCAACACCTCTGCGTGCAAGCTCCTCAATAGGCATACATCCCTCGTAAACACTGAACGGATGAGTTTCAAAATCCTTAAGCTGAACTCTTTCCGCACCGGTAAGAGCTTCGTAAAAAGCAAGATATTCGTCCTTTTCCATAGGGCAGTTGACATAGTCAGCCTCTCCCCTGTCGTAGCGTGACGCAAAGAAAACACGCTCCTTGTTAAGACTTTCGTATGTGACGATAGGTGCAGCAGCATCGTAAAAGCTGAGTCCTTCGCCGCATAATTCCTTTATGATATCAGCCATTCCGTCTGATGTGAGAGGTCCTGTAGCGATAATGCATTTTCCAGCAGGAAGCTCCTTCACTTCGCCATATACGACCTCGATAAGCGGATGATTTCTGATTTTTTCCGTAACGCTGTCAGAGAATTTTTCCCTGTCAACAGCAAGTGCACCGCCGGCTTCAACGGAATTTTCCTTTGCGCACGGAACTGTCAGTGAACCGAGCATTTCCATTTCGTATTTAAGAAGTCCGGCTGCTGATTCAATTCTTGCAGCCTTAAGCGAATTTGAACATACAAGTTCTGCAAATCCGCTGTATTTATGGGCAGGAGAATACTTTTCCGGCTTCATTTCGTAAAGCCTCACGTTTATTCCTGCCTGTGCCAGCTGCCAAGCCGCCTCGCAGCCTGCCAGTCCGGCACCGATAACATTTACTATTTCAGTCATTTTGAAAGCTCTCTTTCGTAGCCGCAGCCCTCATTTTCACATAAAAGACGGCCTGATTTTCCGCCCTTGTTGAACAGTGTCTTGCCGCACTGAGGACAAATTTCCTTTGTAGGCAGATTCCATGTCATGAAATTGCAGTCCGGATAGCCCTCGCAGCCGTAGAAGCTTCTGCCCTTCTTTGATTTTTTCAGCAGTATCTTCTTGCCGCATCTCGGACAGCTTCCATCTGCTTCCGTAACGATCTGCTTTGCGTTCTTGCAGTCAGGAAATCCTGGGCAGGCAAGGAACTTTCCGTAGCGGCTGTACTTGATAACCATATTTTTTCCGCATAGCTCACAGACAACATCTGTGACCTCATCCGGAACCTTTATACGCTTGCCGTCCATAGCTGTTTCGGCATTTTTCAGCGTAATTTCAAATTCATCGTAGAATTCATGCAGTGCACTTACCCAGTTCTTGTTGCCCTGCTCGACCTCGTCAAGATCACTTTCCATCTGAGCGGTAAATTTGGCGTCAACTATTTTTTTGAAATGTTCCGTCATGAGCTGAGTTATAGCTTCACCGAGATTTGTCGGCTTCAATGCTTTCCCCTCATGCTCGACGTACTGCCTTGTTGTAATCGTAGTGATAGTCGGAGCATAGGTACTCGGACGTCCGATGCCGTTTTCTTCCAGAGCCTTAATAAGAGATGCTTCCGTATATCTCGGAGGCGGCTGTGTGAAATGCTGATTTCCCGTGATCGACTTAAGCTTTACCTTGTCGTCCTTTGCAAGCTCCGGAAGCATTTTCTTTCCGGCTTCTTCTTCGCTGGATGTATCAACATAAAGAGCCATGAATCCGTCAAATTTCACAGAATATCCTGACGCCCTGAAAATACAGCCATTTGCTTCGATATCAACAGAAACTGTATCAAGAAGCGCATTCGCCATCTGGCTTGCAATGAAGCGTTCCCAGATAAGCTTGTAAAGCTTGAACTGATCTGATGTAAGGCTGGATTTTACTCTTTCGGGAGTAAGCTCCGGCGTTGACGGACGTATAGCTTCATGAGCGTCCTGAGCATTATTCTTTGACTTAAAGTTTCTCGGCTCCGGAGGAAGATACTCCTTGCCGTACACATTTCCGATATACTCGGCAGCAGCAGCCTTTGCTTCGTCCGAAATACGCAGACTGTCAGTTCTCATATAAGTGATGAGACCAACAGCACCTACGCCCTGAACGTCAACACCTTCATAAAGCTCCTGAGCAGCCTTCATTGTACGCTTTGCAGTAAAACTCAGACGTCTTGAAGCGTCCTGCTGAAGCGTAGATGTGATGAAAGGTGGTGCAGGCTGTTTTTTGGTAACTCTTTTCTTCACAGAGCTTACCGTATAAACAGCATTTTCAAGTCTTGCAAGAACGCTGTCAGCCTCTGACTGAGCAGCAAGATCCGGCTTTTTTCCGTCAACGGAAACAAGTGAAGCATCGAATATCTTTCTGGAAGACGGCGCTATAAATTTAGCATCCACCGACCAGTATTCCTTCGGAACAAATTTTCTTATTTCATTTTCTCTGTCAACAACAAGCTTTACCGCAACAGACTGAACTCTGCCGGCTGAAAGACCTCTCTTGATCTTTTTCCAGAGAAACGGACTGAGCTCATATCCCACAAGTCTGTCCAGAATACGTCTTGCCTGCTGTGCATTTACAAGATCAACGTCGATCTTATGCGGATTACTCATTCCCTTTTTAACGCCTGATTTTGTGATCTCATTGAATGCAACACGGTTGTTGTCGTTCATGTCGAGCTTAAGCAGCTGTGCTATATGCCACGAAATCGCCTCACCCTCACGGTCAGGGTCGGTTGCGAGATATATCTTATCGCATTTGCGGGCACGCTTTTTAAGCTCCTTGATAACGTCTTCCTTGCCCTTCATATCCGTATACTGAGGCTTGAAATCGTTTTCCTTGTCAACGCCCATTTTGGATTTCGGAAGATCCCTTATATGTCCCATGGACGCAATGACTTCATATCCCTGTCCGAGATATTTCTGTATTGTTTTAGCCTTTGCAGGCGACTCTACTATAACCAGATCCGACATTTCTATCTATCCCCTTAAATCTGCTGTGCGCAGATGTACTATGATTACTATAATAATTCAAAAGATTTTCCAGGCAGCTGACGAACTGCGCCGAGAATTTCCAGTTCGGTCATTTCCGTCATAAGCTCAGCCGGATCAGCTTCAAGCTGAGCAGCAAGAACCTCTATATGAAGCTTTTCTGTGGCAAGAGCCTGACATATCTTCCGCTGCACTTCAGTAAGTGACGGATCATCAAGTATCGCCGGCACCTCTATTTTTTCTTCCTGTAACTGAATTTCTTCATTCTGCGGCACATCCGGTTTCTCTGCCTTATGCCTTCTTCTGACGCTTTTTCCTGTTTCCTTTACCATATCTATGGATGAATCCTCATCCTCATAACTGGCTGAAGATCTTCTGATACCACCCATGCCGGAATAGCGGTCTGCACGAACCTCTGCGTCTATAGTACCACCGATACTGAAGCAGTCTATAACCTCGCTTGTTCCGTAAAGCGGCTGTGCACCGTCACGAAGAAGCGCGATATTGCCCGTATATGCATTTCCGAAAATATCTGCCGGCGGAAGGACAAAAACATCACGACCGCAGTCAGCAGCCATATTTGCCGTGATGAGCGATCCGCTTTTGCTTGAAGCTTCAAACACGAGTGTAATCCTTCCGAGTGCGGCAAGAATCCTGTTTCTTTTCGGAAAATTTGAAAAATGTGGTTCTGTTCCCGGAGGATATTCCGATACAAAAACACCGTCGCTTTCAAGAATCTTTTCACGGAATCTCATATTCGGCTTAGGATAATTAAGATCAAGTCCGCAGCCGAGAATACAAGCAGTAGGACGACGGCAGTCTGCGGCTGCCATGTGCGCTGCAATATCAGTTCCGACCGCAAATCCGCTAACGATAACAAAGCCTTCTGCAGCAAGCTGGCGGCAGATCTTGTATGCAGCGTCTGCACCGTAACCGGAAGGAGTTCTTGTTCCGACAGCTGTAATAGTTCTTGTACCTGTAAGACATGAGATATTTCCCTTATAATGTAGAACTGCCGGCGGATTGAAGATATTTCTCAGCTGCGGAGGATATTCCCTGCTGCTGTAACCGACAACGCCTATTCCCTTTCCGGCACAGCGTTCGATATAGCTTTGAGCCTGTTCAAGGGAAACACTCTCGATATTGCGCTTTTCAGCCTGAGTCAGAGAGAGACCACTGCCTCCTGAAACAAGTGCAGTACAGGTATCCTCAGCGTCGCCGTAGATATTCACGGTATCCCATATCCTGCGGCTTCCTACGCCGAAAACCATAGTAAGCCATACCCAGTATTTTGTATCATCCACAGATATCACCCCTTATTTTTTAAGTTCCCACATTATAATTCCTGCTGCCATTGCGGCATTGAGTGAATTTATATTTCCGTTCATGGGAATAGTCACACGTCTGCCGCAGCGATGAGATACCTCAGCCGGCAGACCATTCCCCTCATTTCCTATAAACACAGCATGACTTCCTTCAAAGGAGCATTCCGTCAACGGCAAAGCGTCTGTATCTATCACCGCAGCAGACGTTGAGATGCCGTTTTCCTCAAGGAGCGCAAAGAGCTTCTCCTCGTCGTTTTCGATATATATTTCTGCCCTGAATACTGAGCCCATAGTTGAGCGTATTACCTTAGGGCTGTAAAGATCGCAGCATCCGCAGAGGAATATCCCGTCAACGCCGAGAGCGTCTGCTGTTCTGATTATCATGCCAAGATTTCCCGGATCCTGAAGACAGTGAAGAACAATATACCGTCCATTTTCGCTGAATACCGGAGCTTTTCCGGTCATCATGCGGCAGATTGCGAATATTCCCTGAGTGCTGTCAGTTGAAGCGATTTTCTTTCCAAGTTCATTTGAAATGACAATAACTCTTGTATTTCTCAAATCAGCCTGAAACAGAGTATCTGCATATTTATCGTAAGCCTGTTTTGTGAAGATAAGGTGCGACAGTCCGGAATCCTCACTGACCGCATCCTGAACTATTCTGAGCCCTTCCAACACGAATAAGCCGTACTGAAGTCTTTCCTTTTTCGAGGATGAGAGCTTCTGATACAGCTTGATAACAGGATTATCTTTAGATGTTATAATGTTTTCCAATAGTACGGACACCTCCCGAGTATGCGCAGTCCGGCTTCTCACGAAAAGGAGAACCGGATCACACATTACAAGAAAACACGCTCGTTTATGTAAAAAAGAGCGTGTTTTTAGTCGGATTAAAGAGCTGCCTTAGCCTTGTCAGCGATAGCTGTAAAGCCTGCTGCGTCGTTGATAGCGATCTCGGAGAGCATCTTTCTGTTGAGAGTGATGCCAGCCTTCTTGCAGCCGTTCATGAATGTTGAGTAGTTCATGCCGTTGAGCTTAGCAGCTGCAGAGATTCTTGTGATCCAGAGCTGTCTGAACTGTCTCTTCTTCTGCTTTCTTCCGATGTATGCATAGTTGCCGGACTTCATTACAGCCTGTTTAGCCATCTTGAAGTGTTTGCTCTTAGCGCCGAAATAGCCCTTAGCAAGCTTTAAAGTCTTATTTCTTCTCTTACGAGTCATCATTGCACCTTTAATACGTGCCATAGTCTTATACCTCCAAAATTAAAATTACGAAAACTATCAGTATAACTGATACAGATTACATATAGGGAACGAGCTTCTTTACTGTAGGTGCATTTGTTGAATCGCAAACGCCTGCATTACGAGCAATTCTCTTGCGCTTTGTATCCTTCTGGGTAAGTCTGTGTCTCTTGTTTGTGTGCTGATACTTAACCTTACCGTTTCCTGTAATCTTAAAACGCTTCTTAGCGCCTGAGTGAGTTTTAACCTTAACCTTTGCCATTATAAATCCTCCTTACTTACCGGCCTTGGGTGAAACGAACATTACGATGCTGCGCCCTTCCATTTTCGCCGGCTTATCAACAGTGCCGACTGCTGAAACTGCCTCTTTGAAACGATTGAGCAGCTCTTCTCCCAGCTGTGGGTGAGCAATAGCTCTCTTGCGGAATCTTACCGAGACCTTAAGCTTATCTCCGCCCTGGAGAAACTTTACAGCTTGATTTACCTTTGTTTCATAGTCATGAGTATCAATTGTAGAGAACATTCTGATTTCTTTAATTGAAACAACCTTCTGATTTTTTCTTGCTTCCTTTTCACGCTTAGCCTGCTCAAAACAGTACTTACCGTAGTCCATTATACGACATACCGGCGGTGTAGCCTGAGGAGCAATTTTAACAAGATCAAGATCTTTGTCAAAGGCAATCTGCTGTGCCTCTTTTGCAGATAAAACCCCAAGTTTCTTTCCATCATTGTCGATTACGAGAATTTCCTTGTCTCTTATCTCTTCATTGATCTGCAGTTCCTGTTTGCTAATAGTCAAGCACCTCCAACTTTGTATATTGAAACAAAAATGAGTGCAGAAAATATCCGCACTCACACAATACTCACTGATTCTTCGTTATCCTGCGATACACGAAGCCACTTCATATTGACCGTTTAAGCATAGCCTTACGGTGAGAACGCATAGTTCTGCTTTGTTTACTTGTATATTATACACTGTTCCGCTTAATTTGTCAAGCAGCGATTTCCTTTTTGTAGGATTTCACAATTATTCAATCAAATATACCTTTAATTTTATCCCATAATGCAAATTTTACACGGTATTTCTTCGGATGATAAACTATATCGAGTTCTTTTTCGTCAAAATACTTTTTCTCATCACGGCTTTTTACATCCTCCGCCGCCGGAATACACAGCGGCGGATACATCACACACCACCAGTTATGCCCCTTTGCTTCGCCTATCTCGATGCGCAGAGCACGATATTTTCCAGACGGCATTGTGATATTTCCGTAGACGCGCTCATCAAATTCCATATCCGCAAGATATGCCCTCACCGTAGAGTCACAGCCCTGTGCGTTGAGAGTATTTTCTGCAATATCTACGATTTCCGGCATTGCTTCAAGTGCGGCTTTTTCCGCAGATTCAAGATCATCAGCCTCACCGAAAAGCTCACTGCTTTGCTCAAGTATCGCATCTCGCACACACAGCTTAAGCCGCTGATCCTCCTCACTGTCAGAATCCGCAAGTATGTGCAGACGGAGTACGCTCTCCCTTAGCTGGTCAAGCTTTCTGCCGTCCTTTATGAATCCAACAGAATTTGAAATAATTATCGTAAGTATAAATCCGGCTGTCAATATTAATGTATAAAACTTTTTCATTTCTTTCACCTCACAGATATAATTGGCAGATTTATCTAAATTATACACTTACCGATTACGACAAATTCCGCAGGTGATATGTATTATAATATGTATATCATTTTTTAAGGAGAACCAAATGAAAAGATTCATAATGCTTCCGACAATTGCTTTTATACTTTATTTTGCCGGTTTCACAGTTCATGCACAGGAATTACAGTATACCGTGATAAACGGAGAAGCTACCATAACCGGATTTTCCGGAGAATCAGGAAGTCTCGTCATCCCGCCGGAATTAGAAGGTGCTCCCGTCACTGAAATCCGTGACAACGCCTTTTACAAATGCACATCGCTGAAAGAAATAACGCTGCCGGAAAGTCTTGAAAAAATGGGGCATCACTGCTTTTTTGAATGCACTTCCCTAAAAAAAATTGTCATTCCTGACAGTACCACTGAAATCGGAATGGGTTGCTTCGACGGATGTTCTTCTCTCTGCGAAGCTATTCTTCCCGAAAATCTTAACGTTCTTCCAGAATCATGCTTCCGTGACTGCTCCGCCCTGAAAAACATTATCCTGCCGCAGAGCGTTACCGAAATACAGAAATTCTGTTTTGCCGGATGCAGCTCGCTTTCCAGCATATCCCTCAGCGGAAATCTGAAAACTATCGGTGATCTCGCCTTTTTTGGATGCAGTTCTGCCGGTGAGCTTTATATTCCGGATTCGGTGAAAAATATTGGAATCCATTCGCTGGGATTCAATGAATACGGAAGGATATCCGGATTTTCTATCACTGGCAATTCTGATTCTGCTGCGGAGAAATACGCTGATAAAAACAAATTCCCATTTTCAGAACAGCCGGAAACCGCTGATGCATTCGCCCCTCAGAAGAGCAGAAATGCTCCGATAAAGCTTCCGGAAATATTCCTGTTCGCCGGACTTTTCTTCCTCATAATGGCTCTTATCTCATCATTCAGAAACAGCAGAAAATGATAAGTACACTTTCGTTTCTCAAATATTGCGAATTTATGAAATCTATAAAGATTTTTTGTTACAAACTATTGATTTTTTCGGAAATATATGCTATCATTAAAGTGCTTGAAAAATTTAGGCTTCTGTCCAAATTTTACGGACAAAACCAATACAGGAGTGAATATTTTAATGAAGAATAACAAAAAAGCGATTCTCTCAACTGCTCTTGCAGCCGCTGTTTTGTTGACTGGCACATCTTTTTCTCCGTTAGCACCGGAGAAAAATACCGCATCAGCTGAAACAAGCGTGCTCAAATTTGAGTTTGAGGATGGCTCTACCTCCGGCGGAAAAATCCACACGGAAGGCTGGAAGGGCAACACTCAGGAGGACGGCAGCGGTGATGAAATGGATCTTACCGGATTTTCAGGCACCGGCTTCTCCTACCTTGATCAGAAAGGTACAACTATCAGCGTTGAAGTAGAAGTTCCCGAGGCAGGACTCTACGAAATGAATGTTTGCTACTGTGAGCCCTATGACACAAATAAAAAAGTACAGTATCTTCAGGTAAACGGAGTTAATCAGGGCGAACTGAGCTTCATCTATAACCTTGAATTTGAGGAAACATCCGGCGGCGTGGTAAACCTCAAAAAGGGCAAAAATACGATCGAGCTCAAAGCCTACTGGGGTTACACATTCTTTGACTATCTCACGCTTGCTCCCGCAGACGAGAGCCTGACAAATCTTTCACCGACAAGAAAGCTCTCCAACCCGAATGCCTCTGACTCCGCAAAGAGGCTGTACAACTACCTCTGCGATCAGTACGGAAAACATATTATTTCCGGACAGCAGGAATACTGCGGTGAACACAACTACAATCTCTGGGCTGATCCTGATACATTTATCAAGGACAATGAAGCAGAGTTTGAATACATCATGGAACAGACCGGAAAACAGCCGGCTATCCGTGGTATCGACCTCCTTGCGTACCGTTCCAACACAAACTGGACCGATCACGCTCCTGAACGTGCTATCGAATGGGTAAACGAGTACAAGGGCATCGCAACTCTTACATGGCACTGGAATGTTCCCTCCGTTGAGGGCGGCGATGAAGTGGCATTCTATGTTGAATCTACAGGAAATACACCGTTCACCACATTCAGCATCACAAAAGCTCTTGAAGAAGGTACATGGGAAAACAAACAGCTTCTTGCCGACATTGATGCCATTGCCGCTGAGCTTACAAAACTTAAAGAAGCTGATGTCCCTGTTCTTTGGAGACCTCTCCATGAAGCTGAAGGAGCATGGTTCTGGTGGGGCGCTGAAGGGCCCGAAGCCTGCAAGCAGCTCTACAGACTTCTCTACGACAAGCTTACCAACGAATATGGTCTTGACAACCTAATCTGGGTGTGGACAGGATACACCTTCCCCACCTCGGCTGCATGGTATCCCGGAGATGATGTTGTTGATATGGTCGGCTACGACAAGTATAATGCCGTTGACGGAATGCCGAATCTAAGCTCTATAGCATCTACTTTCTACAGTCTCGTCCAGAGCACTGACGGTCAGAAAATGGTTGCTATGACAGAAAACGACTCTATCCCGTCACTCGAAAATCTTATCAACGATAAAGCTGGTTGGCTCTATTTCTGTCCGTGGTATATGAATTATCTCACAAGCGAACAGAACAATCCTGTTGAAAATCTTAATGAGATCTACAACAGCGAATACTGCATAACTCTTGATGAACTGCCTGATCTCAAATCATATCCTATTTCCGACGGCGGCGAAGTAGATCCGCCTGAGATACCGGATAAAAAGAAAACTCTTGCCGGCGATGCAAACTGCGACGGCGCTGTTCAGCTCAATGACGCTGTACTCGTTATGCAGACTATCGGAAATCCCGATCTTTACGGAGCATCCGGCAGCGAAAAAAGCCACATCACTGAACAGGGCGAAATAAATGCCGACGTTATCGGTGACGGCGACGGTATAACCAACCTTGACGCACTGGAGATTCAAAAGCATCTCCTCGGTCTCGTTAAGGAACTTGATTAAGTACCATATATTCTCGGCTGCGGATAACTGCTGAACAAAAAAGTTCAGGTTTATGGGTAATTGCCTGAAATCACCGATTTACTGTGATCTTGCGGCAGAGCAAATAATATATTTATGGGAGGAATTAAACATGAAGATTTCAAAAAGGCTTATTGCGTCCATACTCTGCGGCGCAATAACAATCTCACAGGCGGCTGTCCCTATGCCGGCTGTAAACGGCGCAGAGGAGCTTGAAGATTCTCTCGCCAACGACTCAGGACTTGACATTGACTACGCTCGTGCACTCCAGTATTCAATCTATTTCTATGACGCAAATATGTGCGGTACTGAGGTAGATGAAAACAATCGCTACAAGTGGAGAGGCGACTGTCATACCTACGACGCAACAGTCAAGCTTACTGCTGGTATTGACGAAAAATACGTTGGTACTAACCTTTCACAAAGCTTTATCGATGAGTACAAGGATATTCTTGATCCCGACGGCGACGGCTGCGTTGACGTTGCGGGCGGATTCCATGACGCCGGCGACCACGTTGAATTCGGTATGCCGGAAAACTACTCCGCCGCTGCTCTCGGCTGGGGCTATTATGAATTCCGTGAATCTTATGTAAAAACAGGTCAGGATGACCACATTGAGACCATCCTCCGTTACTTCAATGACTACCTCATGAAGTGTACTTTCCGTGACGACAGCGGAAAGGTTATTGCTCACTGCTATCAGGTAGGCGACGGTGATATCGACCACGATTACTGGAACTCACCAGAAATTGACCAGATGGGCAGACCTGCTTTCTTCCTTACAGAAGAAAAGCCCCAGATCGACTATACAACTTCTGCGGCTGCTTCTCTCGCACTCAACTACCTTAACTTCAAGGATACAGACCCCGAATATGCTGAAAAGTGTCTCGATTACGCTCAGGCTCTCTGGGATTTCAGTACAGATGCTCTTGACAAAGCTGGAATCAAATCACAGGAAGACGACCTTAAGGCTGTCCTCAGCGATAACGCTGACGGTCCTAAGGGATACTACCGTTCAGAAAAATGGGTTGACGACTTCTGCTGGGCAGCTGGCTGGCTCTTCCTCTGTACAGAAGATAAATCTTACCTTGAAGCCGGCGCTCCTTTCTATGACTACTACGCTCCCAGCGGCTGGTGCTTCTGCTGGAACGACGTATGGAGCGGTGCTGCCTGTGTATGGGCACGCATAAATCAGGAATTCCCTGACGTTGACCTTATCAATATGCTGAGAACTGCTCAGGGCAAGAATCAGTATGTTTTCGAGAATATCTGGGAACAGGTTCAGAAATGTCTCCCCACATGGCAGGCTCTTGAAACTCCTCAGGGCTATGCTTTCCTTAACCAGTGGGGTTCAGCTCGTTACAATACAGCTATGCAGCTTATTGGTCTTGTTTATGACAAGTACACAAACAACGGACAGCCCGGCGAATTCTCCAAGTGGGCTCAGAAACAGATGCACTACCTCATGGGTGACAACGACCTTACTTTTGAAGAAGCAGCTGCAACAGGCGGTCCTACACACGGAAGCAGAAGTCTTATCGTTGGATACAACGAGAATTCCGCTAAATATCCTCACCACAGAGCAGCTTCCGGTCTTACAAAATGTGAAGATCCCTACGAGCACAGATACGTTCTTTACGGTGCTCTCGCCGGAGGTCCAGGCTCATCAGACGAGCACAACGATATGACTTCTGACTGGATCGACAACGAAGTTACTATCGACTACAACGCAGCATTCGTTGGTGCCTGCGCTGGTTTATACGAATTCTTCGGCACAGAAGATATGCAGCCTACAAAGAACTTCCCGCCTGATCCTAAGTTCACTCAGAGTGAAGGCGGCGGAAACGGTTACTGGGTAAATGCCTGCGGTATCGACGATCTCAATGCTAACGGCGCCGGCGTTACAAAGGTTTCATTCATGGTAATGACAGACGCTACAAAGATACTCGACACCACAACTGTACGTTATTTCTACAGCGGCAAGGGAATGTCCAATCCTATGGGCGTAACTGTTTCCAAGCTTTACGATCAGTCCTCTGCTGAGGCTGAAACTAAGGGTGCAGTAATCAGCGGTCCTCACAAGTATGACAAGGTTGCTGATACTTACTACTTTGATTTCACATGGGATGACTACAACATCGCAAACTCAGGTAAAAAATACCAGTTCACAATCGGTCTCTACTACGGCGACACATGGGATCCTACTGATGACTGGAGCTACAACGGACTCGAAATCTTCCCTGTAGATGATGCGTTCCATGCTACTGGAAACGAAGTCAAGCTCAGCAATATCTGCGTTTACTCCGGTGATGAGTTCCTCGGCGGTGTAGAACCCGACGGAAGTGTTCCTGAAGTTTCAACTCCTCCTGCTGATCCCGGAACTGAACCCGGAACAGAGCCCGATCCTAAGCCTGAAGTTGATTACGGCGATGCAAACTGCGACGGTACTGTTAATCTCTCTGATGCTATCCTTGTAATGCAGGTGCTCGGAAATCCAGATGCATACGGTGCTGACGGTTCTGATAAGAGCGCTATCACAGATCAGGGAATGTTAAACGCTGACTGCTACAACACAGGCGATGGAATTACAAACAACGACGCTCTCTCAATTCAGAAATATCTGCTCAAGCTTATCACAGCACTTCCTGAAAAATAAAACTACAGAAATGCTCCGGAAACGGAGCATTTCTTTTTTATTAATGCAACCGCATAAAGCACACTTGACAGCTTTGTACGGTATTGCCTTAACTTACCTGTTGTCTTTGCATTGTCTATATGCTATAATTTTATCAGAAAACCAAAAGGAGTTGAACTTCTAACAATGAAAGACAACTATAAATACAAAAAGAATTTTCTGATTTTTTTCACAACCGGACTTATTCTGGCGATACTTTACTGCTTATTTGTGATTCCGGCAGTAAATAATCCGGATACAGATAAAATACAGCCCGGATTTTTTTCGGAACAGAACAATACTGTTCTTTCGTGGATATTTCCGATACTTCTGATAATTGCAGTCTGCATGATCGTTTCAAGAGGCGCCGGCAGACGCTCAGGAAAAATGATGTCATTCGGAAAAAGCAGTGCAAAGGTCTATGTGAAAGCGCAAACCGGCAAAACCTTCGAGGATGTTGCCGGTCAGGATGAAGCTAAAGAGGCTCTGGAGGAAATTGTTGATTTTCTTCATGATCCGGAAAAATATGCCGGAATCGGAGCTACTCTGCCCAAGGGTGCTCTGCTTGTGGGACCTCCCGGAACAGGAAAAACTCTGCTCGCACAGGCTGTCGCCGGTGAGGCAGATGTCCCGTTTTTCTCAATTTCAGGCTCTGAATTCGTGGAAATGTTTGTGGGAGTCGGTGCCGCAAAAGTTCGTGATCTTTTCAGGCAAGCCAGTGAAAAAGCTCCGTGCATCGTGTTTATTGATGAGATTGACGCTATCGGCAAAAAGCGTGAAGGTCATACCGGCAGCAGCGATGAACGTGAGCAGACGCTCAATCAGCTACTCACTGAAATGGACGGCTTCGACGGCAAAAAAGGCGTTGTGATACTCGCTGCAACCAACCGTCCCGAATCTCTTGATCCTGCGCTTCTTCGTCCTGGACGCTTTGACAGACGAATTCCGGCAGAGCTTCCCGATATGGCTGGACGAATGGCTATCCTCAGTGTTCATGCAAAAAAAGTAAAAACTGAACCTGATATTGATTTTGCGGCTGTAGCACGGGCAACTGCCGGAGCTTCAGGTGCAGAGCTTGCAAATATCGTCAACGAAGCCGCACTCAGAGCTGTACGAAACGGCAGAAATACTGTAATTCAGGCTGATCTTGAAGAAAGCGTAGAAGTTGTAATCGCTGGATATCAGCGAAAAAATGCTGTTATTTCTCCAAAGGAAAGAGAAACGATCGCCTGCCACGAAATCGGTCATGCACTGGTTGCCGCAATGCAGGAGGATGCCGCACCGGTACATAAAATAACGATAATTCCCCGTACATCCGGAGCACTGGGATACACCATGCAGATCGACGAGGGCGAAAAATTTCTCATGACAAAGGAAGAAGCCCTTGCAAGAATAACCGTCCTGACCGGCGGCAGAGCGGCTGAAGAACTTATCTTCGGGACGTGCACAAGCGGAGCCTCAAACGATATCGAAAAGGCTACGCAGCTTGCACGGGCAATGGTAACGAGATTCGGAATGAGCGAAAAATTCGGCATGACAGCTCTTGAAACTACGAGCGATCGCTATCTTGGCGGAAATTCATCTTTGATATGCTCCTCCTATACAGCTTATGAAATCGACGGCGAGATCAGAAAAATAATCCGAAAATGCTATGAAAATGCTTTAGACATCCTCCGTCAAAATATCGGTAACCTCCGTGAGCTGACTGATTACCTTCTCGAAAAGGAAACCTTATCAGGTAGTGAATTTATGTCAATAATTGCGAAAAAATAGTATTTCTCTTGTAATTCTCCTTAATTTATGTTATTATGTATATATATTTTTTGTTTTTTAAGGAGTTTTATATGAAAATTTCAGATGGCTACTGGCTGAACAGGAACGGATATAATGTCAGCTATGCAGTACAGATAGCCGGAATTGAAACCGATGAGAATTCCGTCACTGTTTACGCCGCTCATCAGTGGATAGCAAACAGAGGAATGACTTTAGGCGGTCCTCTGTTTACTGTACGGTTTACATCAGTTCTTGAAAACAGCATAAAAGTCACTATCGAGCATTTTTCCGGCTCTGTACGGAAAAATCCGGACTTCCCCCTCTATGAAGCTCCGGATTTCAGACCGGTGATACGCAGAACCTCTGACGGCGGCTGTGAGCTTATTTCCGGCAAAACTTCTGTAACGATCGGTACGATAGGCGATAAATGGGATATCACCTACAGATACAACGGCAGACTTCTTACAAAATCAGGACAGCGAACTCTCTCTGTCATTGAAGAATCCCCCATCAACGCAGAAATCAGAAGAATGTCAGAAAAATCACTCCCCTTCTTCGCTCAGTCCGATAACGGCGGAAACACATACATCAGAGATATGCTCGGAATTTCCGTCGGTGAATATATTTACGGATACTTCATTTTCGGCGGCAATTCAATCGGCGATGTAATTCAGACATATACAACACTTACCGGAAAACCG
>JAFTYF010000073.1 GCA_017461395.1 Ruminococcus sp. | reverse complement strand
CTTATCTTTAAGAAGCTTATTTGCAGCTTTTTCTATATCAGTAGAAAGCTCAGGAGCATATTCGGCTATCGTTTCAAACGGATTATCAAATTCAACAGGATCATCCAGTATATCCATACCACTATCCATAGACAATATACCACTGAGTATTTCATCAGAAACAGGTATCATTTCATCCCTGACAACATCCGTAAGCTTCATTATTTCTTCCGGCGTATAGTCACGGCAATACTGCTCATAAAATGTATCGGTATCATAATCTCTGAAAATTTCAAGCATGATTTCTGCACATTTTAGATTTTTCTCATTATCATCCAAATCTTCGTCATATGCAATATCCTGAAATCTGTCTATTCTGTCATCGTTGATCCAACTTTCTACACGGGCATATCCTTCGATTCTTTTCATCGTCAGCGCAGGATCAGAATATGATTCCAAAACTTCATCATCTGTAATGAGATCACAAAACAAATGATTATATTCGTCGCTGTAATATCCTCTGCAAAAAGCGAGAGTTATAAGTTCAAAAGCAATGCACATATCCTCGTATGCATCATCTGATTCTGCCTCAAGCGATTCATCTTCCATGTCGAGATAGTAGGGGATCATCAGATTTGTGTATTCCTCATACAGCTCATCAAAATCTGCAAGGAGATTATCAATGTCGTCCTGAACAGCATCCTCGATTGATTCAGTTTTAATATCGTCAAGCAATGTATTGACGTGCTTACGGACAACATCAAGGCGCTTTGAATCCTTAATAGGAGTAAAATCAGCGACAGATGATTTTTTGCTGTCATCATCGTCTTTATCTCTTTCATCATCGCTGTCAGATTTTTTGCTGCCTGCTTCTTCGGAACTGCTGCCTTTGCCCCTGAGAGTACACGAGCAAGCTGAACAGCTAAGCATAAAAGCTGTGAGAAATGCAAATATTTTTTTGATTTTCATCATTGTTCCCTTTCCTGCAATATGGCAAAAAATTAATGATCATTTTTCTGTAATTCAGCAACTGCCTGAACTATTTCTGCCGGAGAATTTACAATAATGTCTGCATCTGAAAGTTCTTCATCATTACCATAGCCATAGCCACAGCCTATCGAAAGAAGATCATTCTGCACGGCGGTTTCAATATCATGGAAACGGTCGCCAATTACGATATATCCGCCATTATATTTTCCGGAAAATTTTCTGAAGATTTCATATTTCGGGATGAATCCGAATTCCTCGCAGCAGTAGAAGTCGTCAAAGAATCTGTCAAGAGCAAAAATTCTGCGGTGACGTTCAAGATAGCTGATACGGCAGTTGCTCAGGAAAATAAGAGTATGCCCCTGATTTCTCAGCTCCGAAAGCATTTTCTCTGCGCCCTCAAAAAGAGCGCCCTCACCATTTTCCACACGTTCAGCCATATCCTTTCCGAGTCTTTTTCTCGCAGACTGACGAATCTCCGGAGCAAGATGCGGCATGAAGTTCTCCCACATATCATTTGAATTAAAGCCAAGCCAATAGCTTATTTCCCTGTCGGTATATTCTCTTGGCTCAGCAAATCCGTTTTCAGACAGCCATTCAACCGTACTCCGGAATGCCGGACCATACGTTTTCATCGAATTATGGATAGTTCCGTCGTAATCAAAAATAAGATTCATATTACTTGATATTACGGCAGAGGTTGATCATTTCGATTGCACCCTCAGCACACTCAGAGCCCTTGTTTCCAGCCTTAGAACCGGCTCTTTCGATAGCCTGTTCGATATTTTCAGTTGTGATAACTCCGAACATCACGGGGATTCCTGCTTCAAGAGAAACCTGTGCAACGCCCTTTGCAGCCTCATTGCACACAAGATCATAGTGTGAAGTGCTTCCTCTGATAATAGCACCGAGACAGATAACTGCATCGTAATTTCCTGTCTGAGCCATTTTCTTTGCGATAAGCGGAATTTCAAATGCTCCGGGAACCCACGCAACACTGATATTGTCATCGCTGATACCGTGACGTACAAGCGTATCTACTGCACCGCCGAGAAGCTTGCTTGTGATGAATTCATTGAATCGTGCTACAACGATTCCTATTTTTGCGTCGTTGTTAATAAGATTTCCTTCTAAAATTTTCATAATAAATACTCCTTTTATATTTTCTTTTCTTCATAATATTTTGAAAGCAAAGAGATTGCTTCATTTACATCTCCCGAAATATAGTAACTTTTCTTTTTTCCGTTGGATTTATTGCAGAGTTTAAGTGTACTTTTCTTTACACTCCAGGTATAAAACTCAGGAGAATGCATTGACGTAAAGCATTGTTCGGTAAGAATGATCCCCTTTTCTGTAATCCATGTATATCTGAAAACACAGCTTATTACAATAATAATAATAATCCAGATAAGCGAAACTGACCCCCACATTATTCCTAAGAAAAGGTCAGTAAAGCTATTCCTGACAATACCATTGTAAACTCCAAAATAAATACTTACTACAAGAACCACCAACATAGCGACGATGCCTACGATTATGCCAAAATTAAAGGTTATAAGCTGAACCCCTACTTTTTCCTCGACTGAGTTCATAAGCATTCTTTTTTCATTTGTCGCTTTAGGTAATATTATTATTAAAAAAAATGTAGCGCATAGCAGAGGAAAACCGCTGATGATATTCATAATAATTGCTTCATTCATAGCTATTAATAATCGAGAATATGTCCCATTTTGTCACGCTTTGTTTTCAGATAGAACAGGTCATGAGCCGTAGCATCAACCTGAATCGGCACACGTTCCTTGATATCAATGCCGAATCCGTTAAGACCATAAATCTTTTCCGGATTATTCGTAAGCAGCCGGAGCGTTTTGCATCCAAGATCACGAAGAATCTGTGCACCGATATAGTATTCCCTCATGTCGCCGGGAAATCCCAGTGCAAGATTAGCTTCAAGCGTATCCATACCGCCGTCCTGAAGCTCGTATGCACGGAGCTTGTTTATCAGTCCGATTCCTCTGCCTTCCTGACGCATATAAAGAAGAATTCCACGTCCTTCCTTTTCGATACTGCTCATTGCAGCTGCAAACTGCTGACCGCAGTCGCATTTGAGAGAACCGAAAGCGTCGCCTGTAAGGCACTCAGAATGTACACGGCAGAGGATATCCTCACCATTACCGATATCGCCCTTGACAAGCGCAACATGATGCTCACCGTTAAGCTTATTGACATAACCGATAGCACGGAATTCCCCGTATTTCGTGGGAAGTCTTGTATCAGCGACCTTTTCCACGAGTACCTCATGACACTTGCGGTATTCTTTCAGTGCCTGTATAGTGATGAATTTCATTCCCCATTCAGCGGCTTTTTCCTGAAGCTCAGCCGCACGCATCATAGTACCGTCATCACGCATGATTTCGCAGCAAAGTCCGCATTCTTCAAGTCCGGCAAGACGCATGAGATCAACAGTAGCTTCTGTATGTCCCTCACGTTCCAGAACGCCATTTTTCTTGGCAGTCAGCGGAAACATATGTCCAGGACGTCGGAAATCCTGCGGCTTTGCATCGGGAGAAACTGTCATTCTTGCGGTAAATCCACGTTCTTCTGCGGAAATTCCGGTTGTAGTCTCAACATGATCTATGGATACAGTGAAGGCTGTACAGTGATTGTCGGTATTGGTTTCAACCATCTGCGGAAGATTAAGATGCTGACTAAGCTCAATACTCATCGGCATACAGATAAGACCTTTCGCATAAGCCGCCATGAAGTTGACATTTTCTGTGGTAGCAAACTGTGCCGCACATATCATATCGCCTTCGTTTTCTCTGTCCTCATCGTCCGTGACAAGAATTATCTCGCCGTTTCTGAGAGCTTCAAGTGCTTCTTCAATTGTGTTGTACTGAAACATAAATTTCCTCCTTTAAAAACCGTTTTCTGCAAGAAAATCCATAGTAATGCTGCTTTTCTGAGATTTATCTGTACCATATCCCATAAGCTTTTCCACATATTTTCCGATAATATCATTTTCGATATTGACGATATCGCCGGATTTTTTAAATCCGAGAACAGTTTGTGCAGCAGTATGCGGAATGACCGATATCTTAAAATCTGTATCCGAAACATCAGCAACCGTCAGACTTATACCATCAATGGCAACAGAGCCTTTCTCGACGATATACCGTAATATTTCCGGTGATGATGTTATCGTATACCATACTGCGATTCCGTCTTTTTTTATATCGGCGATAGTTCCTGTTCCGTCGATATGACCTGATACTATGTGACCGCCGAAGCGTCCGTTTGCTGACATAGCCCGTTCAAGATTAACGAAGCTTCCCTGTCTGAGAGTGCCGAGTGACGAACGGCTGAGAGTTTCATTCATAACATCCGCACGGAACGAATCAGCGGTGATATTGGTTACTGTAAGGCATACCCCGTTTACTGCTATGCTGTCGCCTATATGAGCGTCTGAAAGCACAGTTTCCGCCTTAATTTCAATAAAGGATGAAACCGAACCTTGCTGAACAGATTTAACACATCCCATTTCTTCAACTATTCCCGTAAACATTTTTCACCCTGCTTTCTATAAGAATATCATCACCAATGTAAGTTATACTACTATTTTCGAGCATGAATGCGCCGTCAGGTTGGGGAATTCCAGTTCCGGAAACAGGGGATTTAGCATCCTTTCCGCCGAATATCTTAGGAGAAATATAGGTGAGAACACTGCTGACAATACCGGATTCAAGAGCAGACCAGTTCATTTCAGCGCCGCCTTCAAGGAGTATGCTGTCTATCTTTTCTTTTCCTAGAGCAGACATAAGCTCCCTGAGATTGACTTTCCCGTTTTCCAAAGATGTTTTTATCACACGACAGCCGCATTCTTCGTATTCACGAATACGCTTTTCGTCTTTAGAAATTGTTGCGATTATCGTAGGAATTTCTCCGGCTGTTGTGACGATATTGCTTTCAAGAGGAGTCCTCAGAGAAGAATCACATATAATACGAACAGGATCACGTCCATTTTCGAGACGGCAGTTAAGCATGGGATCATCAGCAAGAACAGTTCCCACGCCGACCATAATTGCAGAATGACGAAGCCGCTGTTTCTGAACGTCATGACGAGATTCCTTACCTGTAATCCATTTTGATTCACCAGTGTAACAAGCAATTTTTCCGTCAATGGTCATTGCGTATTTCATAGTAACATAGGGCAGACCAGTGGTTATATAATGGAAAAATATTTTGTTTAGTTCGTCACATTCTTCCTTGAGTATGCCCTCATAAACTTCAATTCCATGCTCACGAAGAATTTTTGATCCCTTTCCGGCTACAAGCGGATTAGGATCCGACGAACCTATAAAAACACGTTTTATGCCATGTTCGATTATAGCCTCTGTGCATGGAGGAGTTTTTCCGTAGTGACAGCACGGCTCCAGAGTCACATACATATCAGCGCCGGAGCAGTCGATATTACGGGAATCGCAGTCTGCAAAGGCGTTTCTTTCAGCATGAAGCTCGCCGTATTTTCTGTGCCAGCCGGAACCGATAGTCATTCCGTCCCTGACAATTACTGCTCCGACCATAGGGTTAGGGGAGACAAATCCCATTCCTTTTTTGGCAAGTGACAGAGCTTTTCTCATAAAGTCATTATGATTCATAAGACCTCCAAATAAAAAGCCTCCGTTTGTATCCGGAGGCAGCAAATCCTGTATAATTACAGTAAATATCTGTCTTCTTTCATCCGGACTATAAGCCTAAAAACAGGCATAACCGTCGGCTTCGGAATTTCACCGGATCAACCTCAATGAGGCTCGCAGGCTTTACTGCCGGTAGGGAATTTCACCCTGCCCTGAAGATATACATTATTATATCATGCTGATAAAAATTTGTCAAGCAAAGAAGTACATTTATTGACAAAAATACAGAAATGATGTATAATGAGATTAAAGTTATAGCTGAAAGAGTTGATAAAATGGATACATCTGTTATTATAGTATGCGCCGGAAATTCCACAAGAATGGGCGGCGTAAATAAAATTCTGCTTCCTCTTGGAGATCGTCTTGTAATTGGCGTCACCATGCAGGCGTTCCAGAGATGCGAGAGCGTTAAAGAAATCATCATCGTTGCAAGAGAGGATGATATTCCGAAGATAAAGGCGGAAGCTAAGGCAGCCGGAATCACAAAGCTTACTGCCTGTACAGTTGGCGGAAGCACACGTCAGGAGAGCGTTATCAACGGTGTTCGCTGTATTTCTGCTGATACAGAGCTTATCGCAGTTCATGACGGGGCACGTCCTCTTGTAAAACCCGAACATATCGAAAAGGTTATCAAGGATGCCGGAATTTTCGGCGGCGCTGCACTTGGAGTTCCTGTAAAAGATACAATAAAGACTGTTGACGACGGACTTGTAGTTGATACTCCGCCGAGAAAAAAGCTTTATATTACGCAGACTCCGCAGATATTCAAGCGCAGGCTCTATTTCGAGGGAATTGATTTTGCTCTTGAACACAATCTTGATTTTACTGACGACTGTCAGCTTGTGGAAGCTATCGGCGGAAAAATTGCAATGACTACCGGAGATTATACCAATATAAAAATTACTACTCCCGAAGATATACGTCTTGCAGAAGTATTTCTTGCAATGAGAAAGGAAAAATAATATGTTCAGAATAGGTCATGGTTATGATGTTCATCGTCTTGTCGAGGGAAGAAAACTTATTCTTGGCGGCGTGGAAATACCGCACACAGTCGGACTTCTCGGTCATTCAGATGCCGATG
The DNA here is from genome assembly GCA_017461395.1 of Ruminococcus sp. Classification (GTDB taxonomy): domain Bacteria; phylum Bacillota; class Clostridia; order Oscillospirales; family Ruminococcaceae; genus Ruminococcus. Next base: position 7,463 of record JAFTYF010000073.1, on the reverse strand, counting down.
TGCTGCTTCATGCAATAATGGATGCGATGCTCGGAGCACTTGCTCTCGGCGATATCGGGCATCTTTTCCCTGATAACGACGACAGCTTCAAGGATGCCGACAGTGCGAAGCTTTTGGAAAAGGTATGCGAAGTATGCCGTGAAAAAGGCTATGTCATCGGAAATGTTGATTCTACAATTATTGCTCAGGCTCCGAAGCTTGTTCCGTATATTATTCAGATGCGTGAAAAAATCGCAGCTGTCTGCGGATGTGATATCTCTCAGATAAGTGTAAAGGCTACAACAGAGGAAAAACTCGGATTTACCGGCGAAAAACTGGGGATTTCTGCGCATTCCGTCGTACTTATGAAAAAATCTGAATAAAATTTCAAATTTCCTATTGACAATTCTTAAAAAAGTTGATATAATATATTATAGAAACCGTTGAAGCGGGGATAAAGCTGAATATGCTTGCACAGAGAGTTCGGGGTGCTGGGATCCGGACGAAAAACAGTTCAGCAAATGGGCCGCCGAGGGTGCAGTGAAATGTTTTGGATTCGTTTATGTATCTGATTCAGAGTATTCTGTAACGTCTGATATGCGTTAAATATCGGGGATATGTTTGTATCCTGCTAAGTGTACAGCTTTTGCTGTAAATCAAGGTGGTACCGCGGATAATGATTATTCGTCCTTGACAGATATTTCTGTCAGGGACTTTTTGTTTTTCTGGTTTTAATATCTGAAGTATTATTTATATATTATTTTGAAAGGAACGATTTTGCATGGAATCAAAAGGAAGATTCGGCATTCACGGAGGTCAGTATCTCCCTGAAATCCTTATGAATGCTATCAACGAACTTGAAGAAGCCTATAACTACTACAAGAATGATCCGGAATTCAATCGTGAGCTTACACAGCTTCTCAACGAATATGCCGGCAGACCTTCACAGCTTTACTACGCAGAGAAAATGACAAAGGATCTCGGAGGTGCTAAGATCTATCTTAAGCGTGAAGACCTCAATCATACTGGTTCACACAAGATAAATAACGTTCTTGGTCAGGCACTCCTCGCAAAGAAAATGGGCAAAAAGCGCCTTATCGCTGAGACAGGTGCCGGTCAGCACGGTGTTGCTTCCGCAACAGCAGCCGCTCTCCTTGACATGGAATGTGTTGTATACATGGGCAAGGAAGACACTATACGTCAGGCACTTAACGTTTACAGAATGAAGCTTCTTGGTGCTGAAGTTGTTCCTGTAACATCCGGAACAGCAACTCTTAAAGACGCAGTTTCTGTCGCTATGAGAGAATGGACAACAAGAATCGAAGATACACATTATTGTCTCGGTTCTGTAGTTGGACCGCATCCGTTTCCAACAATTGTCCGTGATTTTCAGGCTCTCATTTCCCGTGAAGCAAGAGCGCAGATCCTCGAAAAGGAAGGACGTCTTCCTGATGCAGTAATCGCCTGTGTAGGAGGAGGTTCAAACGCTATCGGAAGCTTCTATCACTTTATTCCCGATGAAGGCGTACAGCTTATCGGATGTGAGGCGGCTGGCAGGGGAATAGATACATTTGAAACAGCTGCAACTTTTAATACAGGAAGTGTCGGAATCTTCCACGGCATGAAGTCATACTTCTGTCAGGATGAATACGGTCAGATTGCTCCCGTATATTCAATTTCAGCCGGACTTGACTATCCTGGTGTCGGACCTGAACATTCATATCTTTACGATCTCGGACGTGCGCAGTATGTTCCGGTTACTGACGATGAGGCTGTAGATGCTTTTGAATATCTGTCAAGAACAGAGGGAATTATTCCGGCAATCGAATCTTCACACGCTGTTGCTCACGCCATAAAGCTTGCACCGACTATGGATAAGGATAAAATAATTATTATTACAATTTCCGGCAGAGGCGATAAGGACTGTGCAGCAATCGCAAGATACAGAGGGGAGGATCTTTATGAGTAAGATTAAAACTGCATTTACAGACAAAAGAGCATTTATTCCGTTCATCACCTGCGGAGATCCTGACCTGAATACAACTGCAGAAGCAGCTCGTGCAGCTGCTGAAAACGGCGCAGATATAATCATTTTCGGAATTCCTTTCTCTGATCCGACAGCAGAAGGCCCTGTAGTTCAGAACGCAAGTCTCAGAGCTCTCGCCGGAGGAGTTACTACCGACAAGATTTTTGATTTTATCAAAGAACTCCGCAGCGATGTAAAAATCCCGTTTGTTTTCATGACATACGCTAACGTTGTATTTTCTTATGGAATCGAGCGTTTTATGACGGAATGTCATAAAGCTGAAATTGACGGAATTATAATCCACGATGTTCCTTATGAGGAAAAATCTGAATTTTCCGATACTGCTAAAAAATACGGTATTGATGTTATTTCAATTATTGCACCTGCACCGGCTGCAAGAATAGCTATGATTGCCAGGGAAGCAGAGGGCTTTATTTACCTCATATCTGGAAAGTCAACCGACAGCAGCAACGGAATTATTTCTGATCCGGCTGAAATGATAAGTGTTATTCGTGAGAATACTGATGTTCCATGCGTAATGAACACTGATTCAGATAAGATCCACGATATTCCTTCTGTTTCGGACGGAATAATCGCCGGAACTGCTGTTATAAGCCTCATTGAAGCTCACGGAAAAAATGCTGTATCTTATATCGGCGAATATGTAAAAACAGCAAAAACATTTATTTAAACTTAAATATGATAATAGATATTATTTGAGTCACAGTTATAGGTGAAAATTAAAAAAATGTCTTGACAGCATCATAAGACTGTGATATAATAAATTGTGCAAAATGTGCATTTTTGATGTGAGGTATCGTAAGACTATAGAAAGCTGAAAAGGTCACATAGAAAATGCACAAAATGCACAGATTTTTATTTAAGGAGAGTTTGTTTGAAAAACACAACTAAAAAGGAGATAGTAGCGTAAACGGGAGGTTTGCGAATACATTCTCACACAAGCCTCCCGTGTTGCGTCACAACATTCAGGAGGAAAAACAATGAATAAAAATGACTATATTATCCGTTTGGAAACAAAAAACGATTACCGCGAAGTAGAAAATCTTGCCCGTGAAGCCTTTTGGAATCTTAGTTTTCCTGGCTGTGATGAACATTATTTTATCCATGTAATGAGGGATCATGAGTCCTTTATACCGGAGCTTGGATATGTTCTTGAAAAAGACGGAAAGATTATCGGAAATATAATGTATACCAAAGGCAAACTTGCAGACGAAAATGGTTCCGAAAAGTCTGTTCTGACTATGGGACCGCTCTGTATCCACCCTGATTATCAGAGAAAAGGATATGGAAAAGCGCTGCTTGAATATACATTTATCAAAGCAGCAGAGCTTGGTTATGATACCATAATCAATTTCGGAAATCCTGATAACTATGTAGCTCGTGGGTACAAAAGCTGTAAAAAATACAATATATGCTTCGAAGGCGATGTTTTTCCGGCAGCACTTCTCGTAAAGGTTCTTAAAGAGAATGCGCTTGACGGAAGAAAATGGTTCTATCATCCGAGCAATGCGGATGAGCCGTGCGGTGATGCTGATGCAGTAGCTGAATTCGACAGATTATTTTCGCCGAAAGAAAAAGCATGGCAGCCTAGTCAGGAAGAATTTTATATTCATTCCCACTCATTTATTAAGTAATAACGGGTAAAATCAAGCCGGCAGTATCCACTGTCGGCTTTTGTTTTTACGAAAATATTAATTATTTCAAAAGTTTTTCGTAATGAAATACATTTTTATAATGCGCAATTTAGCACTTTTAAACAAAATTTATTGCAAGCTATTGATTTTTTGTGCTTATTATGCTATTATATGTATATAGCATTTTATGTGTAAAGGTGGAGATTATATGGTACCTGTTCTCACTGATCATGATCTGGCGTTATTGAATGAAATAGAAAATGCACTTAAAAACGGGCAGATAAATCCATATTATCAGCCCCAGTATGATTCGATCACAGGTTGTCTTGTAAGCGCCGAAGCACTTGCAAGGTGGATTACTCCGGATGGAAAGGTTATTACTCCTGACAATTTTATACCATGTGCAGAAGAAACTGATCTCATCCTGAAAATCGACTGGCATATGCTCGATGAAGTATGTAAATTTCTGAACAAACGCAGGGCTCAGGGACTTCACTGCGTACCGATCGCTGTAAATTTTTCAAGAAAGCATATCCGTGAAAACTGCTTCCGTCAAAGGCTTTGTCAAATCGTTGACAGATATGGACTGCCAAGAAATCTTATTGAGCTCGAACTGACAGAATCGGCTATGATGAGCGATTCAAAGGAAATAATCAAGCACGTTTCAGAAATAAGAAGCGACGGCTTTAACGTTGCAATCGACGATTTCGGAAGTGGATTTTCTTCACTGAGTCTGGTTAAGGATATTTCTGCCAACGTTCTTAAGATCGACCGATCTCTCCTCAGCGGCAACTGTGAAAGCGAAAAAGAACGTATAGTCCTTGAAGGTATTTTTTCCTTTGCGCAGCGTCTTAATCTTACAACCATTGCTGAAGGCGTTGAAACCCGTGAACAGCTTTGTTTCCTGCGCACCTGCAACTGCAACATCATTCAGGGGTATCTTTTCGCAAAGCCGATGCCTCCGGATGAGTTTGCCCTTGCTTGTTCTCAGCGTATTCTCAGTGATTATAACGAGGATATACTTATAACTCAGGCTCCTGCAAGTGCCACTAAGCTTCTTATGCAGGCTGTTTTTGCAAAATTTCCGCTTGTAATTATGGCAAACCTTACGAGAAACAGCTATTACATGATGGCATATGAAAATTTTACTGCTACTTCTTGTCCTTCTACCGGAGTTTTTGATGATCTTATAGCACATGGAACTTCTACTATGCATCCGGATGATCGTGAGCTTTTCAGAAGTACATTTAAAATTGATAATCTTATGGCTGCCTATGAAAGAAACGAAAAATGCGTCAGGATAGTAACGCGACAGCTCGGGGATGACGGTATCTACAGACGAGTGGAAACTACGGACTACTTTGTTAAAAATCCCTCAGTTGATGATGTGCTCGTTGTGACGCTTTGTCAGAATTTAGAATAAAAAATCCTGCCCTTTTTCATATCGGGCAGGATAATTGAGGGGACGCTGTTCCCTCTTTTTATTTGCTGGATTTTGTTGTAGTTCTTGTAATTGTGAATTCCGTATGCTGCGTAATTTCGGCATCGGGATTTTTTTCGTCCGGCTTTGTGAAATGCATTGATATTTTTATATCGCTGAAACTGTCCATTACTTGTGCAAGTCTGTATACAGTTTCACGAAGAATCTCGTTTTGATTAGCCATGTAAATTTTTCCGATAGATGATTCCGGATTGCTCTCGAACAGCGCAAAAAGCAGACTGAGAACGTGCTCGCAGCAGGTAGGCGGTTCCACAGAGGAAGTTAACTTGAATTTAAGATTAATAGAGCCGTCTGCTGAAACTATTTCTGCCAATGCGGAATTATCTGCATATCGGCTGAAAATATCAATTAGAACAGCATTTGTCATGTGGATTTCCGCAAAATTTTTCATTTTCATATGTTCACCTTATGAAAGAGCTGCTTTAATTGCCTCTGCTCTGTCAGTTTTCTCCCATGCCACACCGAGATCCTCTCTGCCCATGTGTCCGTATGAAGCAAGTTTTCTGTACTGTGGCTTTCTGAGATCAAGCATCTCAATGATTGCTGAAGGTCTGAGATCGAATACCTTTGAAACAGCTTCAGAGAGCTTGTCCTCGTCAACCTTTCCGGTGCCGAATGTATCAATAAGAATCGAAATAGGCTCTGCTACGCCAATCGCATATGAAAGCTGAACCTCGCACTTGTCAGCAAGCCCGGCTGCAACAATATTTTTTGCAATATAGCGGGCTGCATAAGCTGCACTTCTGTCAACCTTCGTCGGATCCTTTCCGCTGAAAGCTCCGCCGCCGTGACGGGAATATCCACCGTATGTATCAACAATGATTTTTCTTCCTGTGAGACCACTGTCTCCCTGAGGACCTCCAACAACAAATCTTCCTGTAGGATTAATGAAGATTTTTGTATTATTGTCAAGAAGCTCTGCAGGAATTACAGGACGGATAACAAATTCTTCAATATCACTGCGAAGCTGATTAAGACTGATATCTGCCGAGTGCTGTGATGAAACAACAACAGCGTCGATTCTTACAGGTTTTCCGTCGACGTATTCGACAGTAACTTGAGTTTTTCCGTCGGGACGGAGATAACGAAGCGTACCGTCTTTTCTTACTTCGGTAAGCTTGATGGAAAGCTTGTGCGCAAGTGAAATAGGAAGCGGCATAAGCTCAGCAGTTTCATTGCAGGCATAGCCAAACATGATTCCCTGATCTCCGGCACCATTAGACAGCCCATCGTTTTCGTTGTTTTCTTCTCTGTACTCAAATGCCTCATTAACACCCATTGCGATATCAGGGGACTGCTCGTCAATAGACGTGAGGACAGCGCAGGTGTGTGCATCAAAGCCATATTTTGCTCTGTCATATCCGATTTCAGTAACGACCTGACGTGCGATTTTGGGGATATCAATATCTGCTGTAGTAGTAATTTCGCCCATGCAGAGTATCATACCAGTTGTAACGGCTGTCTCGCAGGCAACACGACCGAACTTGTCCTGTTCAAGGATTGCATCAAGTACTGCGTCAGAGATCTGGTCGCAGATTTTATCGGGATGACCTTCGGTAACTGATTCCGAAGTAAAATAACATTTGCTCATTGAAAAACCTCCTGAAATAAAAAAATGCTCCTTACCGGAGCGTTCTTTCTTAGTAAAACTCCTCATCTTCCGGTTAAACCGCAGGATTTAGCACCTTGTCTGATAACAGTCAGGTTGCCGGGCTTCACAGGACCTGTTTCCTCCGCCGCTCTTGATAAGGCTGTATTTATATTATATATCACCTGTGGAATTTTGTCAATAGGTGCAGGAAAATAATTTAAAAGCGCTGCACGACTGTACAGCGCTTATAATTTAGAAGAATAATTTTACGAGTATCATTCTTAGGAGTGCCACATCAAATGCATCGGTAGTGCCATCATTATCGACATCGCAGGAATAAACAGGTTTATGTGTCATAAGGACAGTTTTGGCACAGTATACGAGGTCGGCAATATTTACTTCTCCGTCTCGGTTAACATCACCTTGTTGGTGTCCAGTTGTTGTCACTGTCGTTGTAGTTGTCGTTTTTTCGGTTGTAGTGGTTGTAGAAGAAGTAGTTGTGGTGGTAGTTTTCTTGGTTGTAGTGGTTGTAGAAGAAGTAGTTGTGGTGGTAGTTTTCTTGGTTGTAGTGGTTGTAGAAGTAGTAGTTGTTGTAGTTGGTTCTTCAGTTGTAGTGGTTGTAGAAGAAGTAGTTGTTGTAGTTGGTTCTTCGGTTGTAGTGATAGTAGTAGTAGTAGTAGTTGTTGGTGTTGGTGTTGTTACATCCGAAGT
>JAFTYF010000072.1 GCA_017461395.1 Ruminococcus sp. | reverse complement strand
CAATTTCTTCCTTGTAGTTCATGACGTGTGCACCTGTTTCAGCTGCAGCTTCGATGTATTCCTCATCCATATCGTGCTCACCCGTAACTACATACACCGGATACCCCTCATCAACAATACCTTCAATCAGATCGACGGCGATCTTTATTGTTTCCCATGAACTTCCTGTTGTATACATATCGCCGAGTATAGTTACGATATCAGGCTTCTGCTTACAGATTTTCTTTATAATCCGGTCGTTGTCTATCCCCATTGATGAAGCATGAAGATCACTTATCACGGCGATCCTGAACGAAGAGCTTACCTTATTTGACTTTATTTCGACCTTTGTAGTCTTTAATGTGAAATTATTGAACCACCATATCAGCAGTATTATTATCAGAAAAAGACACATCCGTCTGAATCTGTATTTTGCAGCAGACTTTTTCTTTAATTTATCTTTTTCCGCAGTCTGGGACATCTCCCCGTCACTCATGAAATCACATCCTTAATATGTATGTCGATCTGCTTATAAGGAATTTCTATTCCGTTATTATCGAACTGTTCCTTTACCGATTCAAGCAGATAATATCTCATAGATTCGTAATTTTCATTGCGGACGTGCACCTTTACATCAATAGAAATAGAGCTTTCCTCATGTGAGGTCATTCGCACAACCGGCTCCGGATCAGTAAGAAAATTTTTATTTCCTCCAATAACTCCGAGTATCAGCTCTCTTGCCTTCTTGAAATCATCGCCGTATCCGATATCAAACCGCAGATCTATACGTCTTGTAGGACTTGCAGTATAGTTTATTATCTTTGCATCAGAAACCTTGCCATTGGGAATATATATGGTCTTTCCGTCAAAGGTCTGTATCTTTGTATAGAGAATGCTGATTGATTCAACGTTTCCGACAGAATTATCAAGTTCAATCGTATCTCCGGCGGCAAACGGCTTTGAAAAGAGTATTATAAATCCTCCGCAGAGGTTAGAAAGGCAGTTCTGGAGCGCAAGGCTGATTGCAAGTCCGGCGGCACCGAATATGGTTATAACTGAGGACATTGGCACATTCAGTACTGACAGCGCCATGATGATTACTACCATGTAAAGTATGATACGAATCAGCGATAAAAGAAAGCTTCTTGCCGCACCGTCAATATTTGAACGCTTCATTGCACGCTTTACAACACCTGTTACAAGGCGTGATACTATAATTCCGACAATCAGCACTATAAGTGCAATAATCAGCGATGGGGCAGCATTTTTCAGATGCTCAAGGGCACGCTCAAAAAACGACGCTGTTCTTGTCACCTGCTCCTGAATGGAAGCTCCTGTTGTTTCGGCAATCTCTGCGGAAACTGCTTCCGTTCCGATAATCTCTGATACTGTATCCGTCAGTGCTGCTGTAGAAGTCGTTGTTGTTCCGTTCATTTTATCATCTCCGTAATTTCTGATTTTCTGTTTCAAAATCAGTATTGAAAAATTTCCTTATTTACATTATAATATTATACAGAAAAAGCCGGCAGTTGTCAACCGGAATCACAACTTACAGGACAGGATGATGTACAATGAACATACAAAGCTTCTATCAGGGAAAAATCTTCAATGCATACGAATATTTCGGGGCTCATCTGTCGGATGAAGGCACGTTTTTCCGTACCTTTGCACCAAATGCTTCAAAAGTCTCAGTAATAGGCGATTTCAACGGCTGGAAGGAAATCCAAATGAACCGGATCTCTGACGGAAATTTCTATGAAGCTGTCGTTCCGGAAGCTCTTGAAGGTATGCGCTACAAATATAGAATTTACGACAAAACCGATAGCTTCATCGACCACTGCGATCCCTACGGCTTCAGTATGGAGCTTCGTCCCGGAACGTGCTCCGTTATACGCAGAACAGATGCTTACCATTTCAATGATGATGCATGGATGAGTACTCGTACCGACTGCAAGGACAAACCTTTGAATATCTACGAGATTCATGCCGGCTCATGGAAAAGGGACAGCAGCGATCCCGATAAATGGCTGAACTATACACAGCTTGCTGATCTTCTAATTCCTTATGTCAGGGAATCAGGTTATAACTTCATAGAAATAATGCCGCTGAATGAGCACCCATGTGACGAATCATGGGGATATCAGAGCACAGGATTCTTTTCACCGACCTCTCGCTATGGTACTCCGGCTCAGCTCATGGAATTCGTTGACAAGTGCCACCAGAACGGAATAGGTGTGATTCTGGATTTTATTCCTGTGCATTTTGCCGTTGACGGTTACGGTCTGACAAAATACGACGGAACCTGTCTTTATGAATATCCCAGCGATGATGTCGGATACAATGAATGGGGCAGCCGGAATTTCATTCATTCGAGAGGTGAAGTACGCTCATTTCTACAGTCAGCCGCTGATTATTGGCTCACTGTGTATCATTTTGACGGTCTGAGAATGGATGCAGTCCGGAACATGATCTACTGGAACGGCGACGAAAAGCGCGGTGAAAACAAATGCGCAATAAATTTCCTGAAAACAATGAACACAGGACTTAAGGCACGTCATCCGTCCGCAATACTTATGGCTGAGGATTCCTCTGCTTATCCCGGAGTAACTTCCCCTGTATCAGATGGCGGTCTTGGTTTCGACTACAAATGGGATCTCGGTTGGATGAATGATACCCTTGATTTCTTCCGCAGCTCCCCGATTTTCCGCAGCGGAATATACCACAAACTCACCTTTTCAATGCTTTATTTCCACAAAGAACGCTATATAATGCCTCTCTCGCACGATGAGGTGGTTCACGGAAAAGCTTCGATCACTCAGAAAATGAATGGTCAGTACAATGATAAATTTCCGCAGGCAAGAGCTTTGTATATGTATATGATCGCTCATCCGGGAAAAAAGCTCAATTTTATGGGAAACGAATTTGCACAGCTGCGTGAATGGAATGAAAAACGTCAGCAGGACTGGGATATGCTTAAATATCCCATTCATGATTCTTTTTATCGCTATATCCGTGATCTCAACAGAATTTATCTTAGATATGAGGCTCTGCACCTTGATTACGAACCCGATAATTTTATCTGGGCAGACTGTAATTCTACCGAAAGATGCATTTATGCTTTCAGAAGGAAAAGCAAAACCGGAGACATCCTGACAGTGCTTAATCTTTCTGACTGGTATCAGCCAGACTACTCTCTGAAAACCGGCAGTATATCAGAAATCAATTTGCTGCTTGATTCAGATTCCGAGCTTTACAGCGGAAAAACTTCGGAAGGTAAAACTTCATTCACATACAGCAACGGATTTCTGAAAATGGATATTCCGCCTTATTCAGGATTTATGTTTCTGCTTTCAGAATAAACAAAAAGGGCATTTCAAATCGAATGCCCTTTCTCAATTTTATCAGCCTTCAACATCCTGAATATATGTCCATAATTCTTCGTCGGTATAAAGACCGATTCCCTCACGCAACTGTTCACGGTCGAAATCCGGCAGAAGCGATATATTGAATTCAAGATAACGGAACGGCTGCGGATTTCCACGGCAGAAAATCGCAATTTTCCCGTTATGCTCACGGACAATATACAACGGTTCTGCTTCTTCAAGTGCAGCGGCTTCAAGCTTTGATTCTATCCGTTCCTTTCTGACAGTCTGTCCGAGTGTGCATATCACCAGAAATCCCGATACAGTCACTGCGGCAAGTATTGTGAAATATATCCGTTTGTCAAAAATTCTTCTCATAATATAATCTCCTTTTTAAAATGAGTTATAAATATTATGAGTTTAATTTTCTATAATTATACAAAATGACGTTTTTTTAAAAAAACCCTTAACAAATCCGGACAGATGTGCTATAATTTATGATGTATAGTTATATGTAATTCTATGAAAGGAGCTGTCAATGCATCTGAGAAGTATGGACAAACAGATGGATTCATTTTTGTCCGGAGCTTACTTTTCATGCGGCGACAAATTTCAGAATGAGCGATAATAATTTCATCCCAGAGCATCCACAAACGGGCGCTGCAGAACCGGTACAGGCAAGACCATATCCGCCGCCAAAAAAGAAAAAGAAGAAGAAAAAACACAGTCTCCCATTCAGGATATTCAAGAAGCTGATTGCT